>JAIDDH010000147.1 GCA_029055435.1 Acetatifactor sp. | reverse complement strand
CAGCTCATTCGCACCAGAAAGCAGCTCGTCCACACCGGAGGGCAGCTCATCCGCACCAGAAAGCAGCTCGTCCACACCGGAGGGCAGCTCATCCGCACCAGAAAGCAACTCGTCCGCACCGGAGAGCAGCTCGTCTGCACCAGAAAGCAACTCGTCCACACCAGAGAGCAGCTCGTCTGCACTGGAAGCCTCCCCGTCACCGGACAGTTCACTCATATTCAACAGAGCGCCTATATCGGGCAAATCTTCCAGACTTGGCAAGTCATCCAGGTCAAAAAAATCTCCCACGTCAGGTATCTCGCCTATATCGGGCAGATCCCCCAAATCCGGCATAACGCCTATATCGGGCAAATCCCCCAGATCGGACAAAATCCCTATATCGGACACATCGTCCTTACCGGCCAAATCCCCCAGATCCGGAGTGCCCGCCGCTGCAGTATCCTCCTCCGCAGAAGCGCTCCCATCAATACCTTTTAACAATTTGTCTAAGTAATCTTCCTGAGAAGGCATATCTCATATCCTCAACTTTCCAAATATGTAGTAAAAAAATTCTCTCCTACAGTTTAACACAGGTTTTGCAGCCAATCAATCGCATTCTTTGCAATTCCTACACCTTTTGCGCCAAGTTCTTCCGTTATCTGATACACTTTTTCATGTACCCTGTAAAATTTGGCCTGTTGGTTAAAATAAGCCGCTTTCTCAAACGGAAAACGAATCACGGACGGAAACTGCATTCCGGCCCCCAGCTCCAGCACCACCAGCTTCCTGTTCAGTGTTCCCTGCAGCCATTTCATATAATTCTGCCAGTCCGGCAGATACCCGTTTTCATCGTAGCGGGCGCTATATACATTATTGAACTCCAGCGGCTTTCCACAGACAGGACAAATTCCCAGGCCCTCGGGATCTGCTCCGCCTTCTCCCTGCAAAATCGCCTCTCGCCATTCCTGCAATCGTCCCAGCAGCCTCTCCTGCTCCTCCGATTCCGCCCCGCGCAGATTCCTCTCACATCCTCCATCACACTGCACCTTCAGGTCAGAACCACAGGGCATCACCAGCCGCCCACTCCTCCATGGAATATCTGCTATCTCATCATTTACTGCCACAGACACCACAAAATAATTCTTTTTCTCCAAAAGTCCCGCCAGTACACAAAGCTGTGCTGCCACGGATTTTGAGGCCTCCCGGCGGAACAATTTCTGCCATGCGGGAAGCAGCGCGCTCCGTTCGGAGGCCAGAAGCAATTTCTTTCCCTGTTCATACCCTGCCATCTGACGCAGACTGCTCTCGACGTCAAACTCTTCTCCCAGCCCCACCAAAACCATGTCGGCCTCTTCGATATCATCCAAAAACCTTCTCGATATATCTTCCGGCTGTGCTTCCTGTTGTCCCCTGACTCCGTGCTGCATTTCATACCTCTCCACAGAAAAAGCTGGGATGTTTCCCAGCTTTTTACTCTATCATCTATCGTGTACCTGTCTCATCCTAGTAGTCCAAATGTTTCTCTTTCACCAAACCGTCCACAATTCTGACCAGATTACCGATCTCAGGCTTAGAAAGCTGTGCATTTGCGCCCAAGGCTTCACCTTTTCTCTTCATCTCATCATTTACCAGTGAAGAGAAAATAATAATGGGAATATCCGTGGTCTCCGGATCATCCTTCACCAGTTTCGTGAGACGATGTCCATCCATCTCCGGCATCTCAATATCCGTAATGATAATACGCACATGATCCTTCAGAGTACCCTCCGCCTTGCACTGGCAGACCACATCATATGCCTTCTGGCCGTTCTCAGTGTGGATCAGATTGTTGTAACCTGCCGCCTTCAGGCAATCCACAATCAATTTGTTCAAAAGCGGTGAATCCTCCGCAATCAGAATGGGAACATCACTCCTGCTGCGCTGTCCCAGCTCTGCAATCTCGGAAACCTTTAAGCCGGTCTCGGGATTGATATCTGTCACAATCTTCTCGAAATCCAGAATGATAATCAGCTTGCCGTCCTGCTTGATAATACCGGTGGCCACACTCTCCTCCGTAGTGGAAAGCGTCGCATCGGGTTTGATGATATCTCTCCAGGAAACGCGATGAATGCCTCTTACCTCCTCGACATGGAATGCAATGTCAAGCTTATTGAAATTCGTTATGATAAAGAGCCCTTTGGGTTCAGATTCTCCGCGCCCGAGACAGTTCTTCAGATCGATGGCCGTAATCATTGTATCACGAGGCATGAATATCCCCTCAATACTCGGATGTGAATTGGGAACCGGAGTCACTGCCTGATAAGTGATAATCTCCTTAATCTTGGCTACATTAATGCCATAGGAATTGTTGCCCAGCGTAAACTCCAGAACCTCCAGCTCATTTGTTCCGTTTTCCAATAATATCTTTGTATCCATTTTTGCACCTCGCTGATTATGTTTATGGACGAGAAGACACCTCTCGATGCTTTCCTCTCGTCCATTATAACATATTTCACAGAAAATGGAACTACAAAATCCATCAATTTGTGAAAATTTGAAATAATTTTATCAGCCTTAATTTTCCATATTATCATATATTTTCATTTTGTATCGTCTCTATCAGATTTTTTCCCTTCAATTTGCCCATGGAATACCGCATAATGCCAAACAACAGCAAAAATACCGCGCCCACGGCAAGCACCATCCCTTTGACGGGCCAGTAAAAGCTCATATCCACTCCTGCCCCCAATGCCTTATGAAACAATGCCGACAGCGCCAGGCCAAGCGGCAGACCGATGAGCAACGCTTTGCCGCCATAGAACAGGCCTTCCAGCCAAATCATTCTCCTGAACTCTCCCTGCGTCATTCCCACTGCCTGCAGCATGGCGAACTCCGGCGCGCGAAGCTCCATATTGGTGGTCACCGTGTTAAAGATATTCGTGATACCGATGAGGGCCACCACGGTGATAAATCCATATAGAAAAATAGAAATCACCAAAAACATACTTTTTTCGGACCGGTAGGCATCCACATAATTGCTCACTGTATAGCTCACAAGTCCAATATCTCCCCGCACACTCTCCTCTGTCGTTGAGGCATCCTCACACCGCAGACAGACTCTTACCTTCTCGACATTATTTCTTGTGTCCAGCGCCTCGAAATGACTGTCCATCCAACTGTCGCTGACGATACACACCGGAACATTGTAAGCGATATATTCCATGGAATAAGGTTTCTCCTCCGTCTGTGCAAGCACCTCCACAGACAGCTCTGACATACCCTCGCCCGCAAGAATGTCCCCCTGCTTAAACCGGGCGATCTTCCCGGTATCAGAATGCAGGCGGTTTTCCTCATCACGCCAGACCCGTTCATACTGCGCATAGACAATCGCTTTATCCCGTGCTTTTTCTGCCGATACCCCCACCCTCTGACAGAACTGCTCATAAGCCGCATCTCCCAGAGAGTACACCCTGATTATTTTACTGCCGGAGAGGTTGGCATTTGCACTCCTGCGATACTCTTCCGTATAAGACAGGGACTCCGCACTCACATAAAAAGTGCCTCCCCTCACAATCGCCGCCTCCTGCACTCCCGGAAGCGCCGATATTTTTTCCGCCTTTTCCCATGCATCGTCGCCATACAGACTGATCTGCATGTGATAGTGACGATCCTGGTAATACAGTGCCGACGTGGCAAGACTCAGATGCACAAAGGTCGTCATGCCGATGAATACTGCCACGCTGACTACGATGGACACCACCGTCGTCCGGTATTTCACTCTGGCCCGCCTCAGATTCTTATAGGCCACCCGGCCTCCCACACCGAACAATCTGTCAATATAAGCGGGACATTTCAGCTCTCTGCTGCGAACCTTTATCATGTCATTGGAACGCATGGCACTGATGGGCGAAATCTTTGCCGCCTTCCGGGCTGACTGAAGCGCGGAGAAAAAGATAGTCACCACAGACAAAAGAACTGCAATCACTATCGCCGGGACAGAAATCCCGAAAATAAGCCGGATATCCACTGCATCCTCCACCAGGCCGCCCACAGCCCGTACCAGAATCCAGATGCCCAAAATCCCGCTGACGATGCCTATGGGTATCCCCACCAATCCCAGAAATCCCGCTTCATAATAGACGATTCTGCGCTGCTGCTTTGAGATAGCTCCCACCGATGCCAGCCTGCCATAGAGCTTCATTTTCTCCATCAGAGAAATCATAAAACTATTGCGGATACAAAATACGCTGGTGATAATGATAATCGCCACTGCCACTGCCGCCATGGCATACAGCATCTCAAGCGTCCTCGAAGAGAACGAAAACAGAAGCCATTTATTCAGCCAGTAATTCTCCCTGACATCCTGTGCCACCGCCTGAATCTGTTGTTCTTCCTCCACGGTCCAGTCCCTGGCCTCCTGATAATAGCGGTTATATAAATCCTCAGTCACTCCCAATATGCCTGCGTTTACCTGATTGGCATGCTTGAGCCCCCAGTTGGTGTAGGTGACATAGACCTCCAGACAATCGTTCTGTTCCGGCTCCTCCAGCCAGGTAAAAACCGAATATCCCGGAGCCATGCGATCTTCCACCATATTATTGGGACGGGCAATGATACCCACAATAGTGTATGTCTGTGTAGTCTGAGTTTCCAGTCGCTCTTCCTCATAAATATAGGGATTCTGTTGATTCAGCACATATCCGTCCGAGATGCGCTGCCCTACATCCAGCGTAAGCACATCCCCCACCTCATATTTCACCAATCCATTGGAACTGATATGTCTGCTGATGACCAGCTCGGAACTGTTTTCCGGCATACGCCCCTCCAGAAGCTGCAGGGAAAGGGACTTATAGCCCTCCTGATTCAAAGCCCGGATATACAGATAGGGCTTGTCAGGATTCTGACTCCCGGGAAGCTGCGCATATCCGATTTGATCCGCCAGCGCCAGCTTCCGGATATGGCGATTATTTTCAAAATATTTGAGATTTTCCGTCTGTACTCCTGAGAACAGATAGTGATAGTCCCCGTTCTGGAGCTTTTCATATTCCACGATGCTTGCGCGGAAGCTCACCGCCAGGCAGGCCACACCTGTAATCAGCGCCACTGCCATAATGATGCCGATGATTGTCACAGCCGTGCGTTTTCGGTTCTCTCTCATGGAGCGGAAACAACATTTCTGAAGGATATTCATTGTTCCACCCCCTGCCCGCCACTGATGCGGCCGTCCTCGATAACCAGCACCCGATCCGCTCTTTTGGCAAGTTCCGCATTATGTGTGATCATGATAATCGTCTGTTTGTATCTGCGATTAGCCTCCTCCAAAAGCGTCATAATCTCATCGCTGGCCCTGCTGTCCAGATTGCCGGTAGGCTCGTCCGCCAGCAAAATAGCCGGTCGGGTAATCAGCGCCCTGCCAATGGCCACCCTCTGCTGTTGTCCGCCGGAGAGCTCATTGGGCAGATGTCTCATACGCTTCTCCAAACCCAGCGTCACTGCCAGTTCCCGAACCAGCTCCGCATCCGGCTTCCGGCCGTCCAGCTCACAGGGCAGTGTCATGTTCTCCTCCACATTCAGCACCGGAATCAAATTGTAAAACTGATAGATCAGACCAACCTGCCGTCTGCGAAAGACAGCCAGCCCATCACTGTCCATCTGATAAATATCCTTATTCTCAATCAGAACTCTCCCGGAAGTCGGCCGATCCACACCGCCAAGCAGATGCAGCAGCGTGGACTTTCCGCTGCCAGAACTCCCCACTATGGCCACAAATTCTCCCCTTGCCACCGACAGATTGATATTGTTGACGGCAATCACTTCATTGTCGTCCTTGCCGTATATTTTTGTCAGATGCTCTGTCCTCAAAATTTCCATCTCATCACCATGCCTTTCTATTTTTATACAAATCTTCATTTCTCTCACAGTATAAAAAATGAAAATGACAATCCGGTGACATTTTCGGATTTTCCCGAACTTATTTCATAAATTTCAAGCGGAATACCGTCTGCCTGCCCTCTTCCGACTCCACAGAAATGTGCCCGTTCTGTCTCTCCACAACCTCCTTCGACAAAGCCAGACCGATTCCCACACTATCCTCCATGGGCGCTGTTCCCCTGTAAAATCTCTCAAACAACCGCAGTCTGTCCTTCTCGGAAATCCCAACACCACTGTCACAAATACAAATCTCTGTGTAAACATCGTTCTCGAGAGCACTGATCTCCACTCTGCCCCCTGCCGGACTGTGCTCTATGGCATTTTTCACAATATTTCCCAGCGCCTCAATAGTCCAGCTCTCGTCTACTGTCAAAACAGCGTCCGCCTGTAACTGTAGCTCCAGATTGACGTCCTTCCATTCCGCCAACATCTCCAGCTTTTGCACGCAGCGCTCCACCAGATCCCGCACCGGGACTTTTTGTCGATTTAACTCCACCACACCGGCCTCCAGCCTGGAGACCTTAAGCATCGCAGTGATCAACCATGACATTTCAGTGAGCTGCCTGAGGATCTCTGACAAAAAATGATGTCTGGTCGCAGGGTCCATATTTTCATCCTCCGCCAGATTGTCCGCAAGCACAATGACAGATGTCAACGGAGTCTTCAATTGATGGGAGATATTGGCCACGGAATCCGCCAACGCCTTTCTCCGATTCTGAGCCTGACCGGCCTGTTCTTTCAACAACACCGTCAATCTGTAAATCTCATTGCGCAGACCGCTCAACTCATCATCCGCATTGTCCTCCAGCTCCAGAGTATAAATCCCCCGCTCCAGCTGCTCCATATAAATCTGCACCTTATCGATTCTCTCCTGCCGTCTGCGCTGATAGACAAGCACACATACAATTCCCACGGACAGGAGAATCACATAAAACAGATTTCCCCACACCTGCAGCAGCCAAAGCTCATGCTCCTGCACACCAAACGTTCGGCTTCCCCACTCTGTGAAAACACCATACCGCGCCAGTATGGCCTGTCCCTGCGCCGTGGGCTTCTCCGCATCCAGCAGGCCTATCAATGCTTCCTCCGACACCTGAGGATAAGCCTCCAGCACCTGCTCCAAAACAGCCCCGGCAAACTGCGTATGCGCCCTGCGCATCTGATTTTTATAAAATCCAATGCCCACATTGCACAGAATCAGCCCCACAGCGGCAAACAGAACAAGCCTTACCGCCAAAAGCTTCATCTCGCCGTTCCATCTAAATCTCACCATTCCATCCATATCTCCCCATCACATTCTTAGTCCGGTCTATTTTGTCCCGTCTATTTTTCGATGCGATATCCCATTCCCCGGACTGTTTTGATCACATTCCCCTCTGTATCTCCTATTTTTTCACGGATACGTTTCATAGTCACCGACAGGGTATTGTCATTCACAAAGTTGCCGGAAATGTCCCAAATACCAGAGAGTATCTCATCTCTGGTAAACAGCTTTCCGGGACAGGACAGCATGCTGTATAATATCTTGTATTCCAGTTTCGTCAGCAGCACATCCTCCCCGCCGACTGTCACACGTCCTGTCAGCGTATCCAGTGCGACCTGCCCGCAACGCAAGATTGTGCTTCCCTTTCCCACACGCCGCAGCACATTTTTGATGCGTGACAAAAGCTCTCTATTGCGAAAAGGCTTCACAATATAATCATCCGCTCCCAGATCAAAGCCTTTTACCACGTCCGCCTCCTCTTCGCGCGCCGTCAAAAAGATAATCGGCATGTCACTTCGTCTGCGCAGCTCGCTGCAAAAATCAAAACCGTCCCCGTCAGGCAGCGATATATCCAGAAGAATTAAATCATAGGTATTATCTCCCAGAAAACTCCGGGCCCGAATGATATCACCTGCCGCATCTACCTCATACCCCTCAGAATTTAACAAATACTTTAATCCCAGAACAATATTCTCATTATCCTCCACCAATAAAATCCGCATTCCGGTGCACCTCGCTCTTTCCACTATTCCTTATAATAGTTTTATCCTCATAGCTTCTTGTTTCGCAAAATTCAGCAGAGGGAGCATACTGTCCGTATCCTCCCTCTGCAGGCAGAGTCTTGTCAGTCTGCCATTTTGCCTCACAAATTTTCAATATACCTATAGGACTTTGAAAAACGTAACGATTTTCTCTTTTAATTCAACCTTCCCCTTTATCATAGACCCAATAACGTCCACGTCCATTTTGCTTTGCCTGATAAAGCGCTATATCGCTTTGTTTGAGAAGTATATCAATATCCTCCTGACTGTCATGGCTTTGTGTGATACCAACACTGGCTGACAGCATGCGAAGTTTTTCTGCAGCCGCATAGGTACTGCACAATTTATCCAACATCATTTGTGCACCCTGTTCCAGTTCCTGAATAGAACAGTTTCCTACCCGGAGAATCAAAAATTCATCACCGCCCATGCGCACAACCAAATCATTCGGAAAACACTCCTGCAGCAAACGGGAAGTAATCATCAGAGCCTCGTCTCCTGTTTGATGTCCATAAGTATCATTAATATCTTTAAAATGATCCAAATCCACACTCAAAAGGCTGAACCGCTTTCCTGTGCAATGCGCCTGAACATATTCATAAAGATAACGTCTATTGTATAATCCGGTCAAAAAATCCGTATTGGCATTTTGAACGATTTTTGCTTCCAGCTGCCGTTCTATCGTTACATCCCGGAAAATGCATATCTGGCCGGTGACATTGCCTAAGAAATCACAAATATCGTCTTGGCGAAGTTCCATTACCTTCTTGCCATTATTTGGTGACTTGGTGACAGCTTCTCTGAATCCCTCTTTGTTTAACATACGTTCCGACAGAAATGTGCACTCTGCCCAATCATTATAAAATGTATCAATAACATCTTTCTGGAGAACATTAAAAGTTTCCTCAAATTTGGAATTAATTTCCAAAATTTTTCCATCCTTATCCCTGATAAGAACCGCATATGGCATACTGTTTAAAAGGATTTTATTTTCCGCATACATATTTTCCAGATCGGTAATATCATGTCCATACCCTACCGTTCCAAGAACATTATGTTTTCTGTCATAGAGCGGTGATTTAAAAGTAATGAACTGGCGCATCCCTTTTTGTCCCTTTACCTGCTCTGTGAACTGCATCCTCTGCCCTTTAGCGATTACGGCATCCTCTGTCTGTTTGCATATATCTGCTCCGCTGTTTGGATCATCCGGAGAAACACCCCAGATATAGCAGTGATCCCGACCGGTAACATCTTTCTTGTTTTTCCCTACGATAGAGCAAAATTCTTCGTTGACAAAAGTGTGAGTTCCATCCAGCGTCTTAATCCATAACATATCCGGAATGTTATCCGTTATCGCACTTAAGCAAGTATTTGAAAGATACAAATCCTCTTGCAATTTTATCCTCTCCAGCAAATGACGGATACGAATGGCTATCCGGTCATAGTGAAACGGCCGTTCCCAAAAGTCATCTGCTGACTCTAATTCTGTCATATCAAAATTTTTTATCGAATCTGCGTCGGCACAAAAAATCAGGATCCCGTTTACTTTGCAACTCTCCCGCAGCTCGGACGGTCTGCCGGGCAAATCCCACACCAAAACATCACTTTCCGGTAGTCGGGAAATGTCAGCAATATCAGAACTCTCAATTTCATGCGTAAAATTCTGTAGCGGACGGATGCCGCGGATCATTTCTTCCAGATGCTTCTCTTTACTAAATATAGATATTTTTAAATTATAACAATACATTTCATTTTCCCTTTCTCCCGACTATAGACAAACCGCAGATATTTATGCTGTTTTTGACTAATTCCCTATAAGAAAAAAGAGCAGCTACCACTGCTCTTTTAGATTTTGTACCCTCAAAACCGAACACGAATCTCTCTTTAGACTTCCTTTCCTCTTCCCTTCCTAACCTTGGTTAAG
>JAIDDH010000146.1 GCA_029055435.1 Acetatifactor sp. | reverse complement strand
CTTCCATATGTAGTAAAAATCCGATCTTCATCCCAGAACTCTATCGGATATCCCAGAGCGTCTCCAACGGCTCCGCCGACCAGACACCCTCTTATCTGATCCAGATGGACCTCGGTTTCCTTTATCCGCTTCATCGCCTCCCAGGCGGCCTGTCTATTCTCATCGCGGAAGAAATTATCAAATGAGAAATTCCTGTAAAACTCCTTAAAATTGTACTGATCCTCCGTGCGGTCAAGAACAGCAAAATCAATTCTGCGGAACAGAGATTCCTCCCGCAGCCCATTGTATTTAATCTCCTTTAACGCCTTATAAAAAAGATCCGAGATCACATGAGCATCATTTCCGAATGCACCGCATCCCCATGCGCCAAGTACAAGATTTCTGTATCCGAAATATGCGGAACATTTCAGCATCCCCATGATTCGGTTATAGACAAGCTTTTCATACTCATCCTCGCTCATACCCTCTTTGCCGAAAGAAACCTTCGGTGCAGCACAAGTCACCACAGCGACAATCACCGTGTCATCCAACAGTTCACCGTTCTCATCTCTGATAATCTCTACCTTGGGTGTAAAGATAAGAGCATCGGAACCCATATAGGTATGCAGGCTTTCGTTATATTCATAGTATCTCGAAGCACTCCTGCTCTCCAAAGAAAGCAGGAGTGAACTCTTCCTGCACAGATCCTCTTCCTGTGCTCTGGCTCCATTTCGTACTCCGCCGCCCGGATGCACAGGATTGGCAAGATTCAGCACGAGAATTTCCTTGAAATCTCCATGATTAAACATATAACTGCAATCCTGATAGCGTTTTCTGGCAAGCGCAAATGAATCCATGTTTTCGCATCCATGTCCACACCGTCTGCCCATCGCAAAAGGCTGCTTAAATTCGGGAGAATTGCTGTACTCCTTCACATCGTCCGGCAAAAGGACATGTACTTTTGTCATTTCTTTGCGGGAGAGTTTCAGATTCACTCTCTTCCCCTGTTTTTCATAATAGCCTTGCTCCAGTATCTGCAAAGTGTCATGGAGCATGCTGATTTCTTTACTTCTGTCTCTCATGATCGGTCTCCTTCCTCTCCGCCCACGCTTTATCCCTGTAAAACTTAAATCTCTCCCACAGTCTGTATAGCCTCGTAACGCTTGCCCACCTTGCGCCAGTGAATCAGGTCAAACCATCCCTCCACATAGTCCGCGCGGCGATTCTGATATTGCAGATAATAGGCATGCTCCCACACATCCACTAAAAGCAGCGGCGTATAGAGCTGCAAGTCCGGCACATCCTGATTGGCTGTCTGCACGATGGAAAGCTTCCCTTCCCTGTCCGCCACAAGCCAGGCCCAGCCGGAGCCAAACTGCGATACCGCCGCCTGCTTCATCTGATCCTTCCACTGCTTGTAGCTGCCGAAATCCCGGGTGATGGCCTCCGCCAAAGGCCCCGTGGGCTCCTGCCCGCAGCTCCCCTTCATCATGTCAAAATAAAGCTCATGATTGTAAACTCCGCCCGCGTTGTTGCGGATTGCAGTCCGCGCAGACGCCGGTAGCTCCTCGGGCTTCGTCAGAAGCTCCTTCAGACTCAGCTTCTGCAGCTCGGGATAGTCCGCCAATACCTTGTTCAAATTGTCCACATAAGTCTTGTAATGCTTGTCGTGGTGAAAATGCAGCGTCTCCTCATCCAATACCGGCATCAGAGCGTCATACTCATAAGGCAGCGGCCGCACCACAAAAGGATAGATTTCCGGGGTCATTTTGTTTCCTCTCTTTCCGCATTCCTGCTATACTCATGGGACAGCTCACAGGAAATCGCCGTATGACAAAACCTGCACAACTGCCCGGGACTCCGTATATTGGAATCTGCTGGTAGTATATGCAGGTTTTTCCTTTTCATTCAGCGTGCCGGCCGCAAAATCTTTTGCATTTACAACCTTACAGGGCTGCAATATCTACCAGCGTCAGCTCATTGCCCGCATTCTCCAGACTGGTCGCCAGCGCCCTGGCGGTATCCATGGCCGTAATGCAGTTGATGCCGGTCTCGATGGCCGTCCTGCGGATGAGGAAACCGTCCCGGGATTTATCGCGCCCCTGAGTGGGCGTATCGATAACCAGATCAATTTTGTGTCCCAGAATCAGATCCATCACCGTGGGGGATTCCTGAGATATCTTGTTGACCTTCCTTGCCTTCACTCCCGCCTCATTCAATGCCGCTGCCGTACTGCGGGTGGCATAGATTGTATAGCCCAGCCGCTCAAAGCGACGGCCGATCTCAATGGCCTCGCCCTTATCCGCATCTTTCACCGTAATGATCATCTGTCTGTGCCTGGGGAGATTTACCCCTGCACCCAGAAACGCCTTGTAGAGCGCCTCGTGGAAATCCTTCGCAATGCCCAGACACTCGCCGGTGGATTTCATCTCCGGCCCCAGGCTGATCTCCGCCCCGCGAATCTTCTCAAATGAGAACACCGGCATCTTCACCGCATAATACTGCGCCTCCGGCTGAAGTCCCGGCTCATAACCCAGCTCCCTGATCGTCTTCCCGAGGATGACCTCCGTGGCCAGATCCACGATGGAAATGCCGGTGACCTTGCTGATATAAGGCACAGTGCGGGAGGAGCGGGGATTCACCTCGATGACATAGACATCCTCTCCCTGCGCGATGAACTGAATATTGATCAGGCCCTTTACATGCAGCGCTTTGGCCAGTCTCCTGGTGTACTCCGTGATCTTATCCTTGATGAGCCTGCCGATAGTGGGCGCCGGATACACGGAGATACTGTCCCCGGAATGCACGCCGGTTCTCTCGATATGTTCCATGATGCCCGGAATGAGAATATCTGTGCCGTCGCACACTGCGTCCACCTCAATCTCCTTGCCCTGCAGATATTTATCCACCAAAATGGGGTGATCCTGAGCGATGCGGTTGATGATCGCCATAAACTCTTCTATCTCATCGTCGGAAATGGCAATCTGCATGCCCTGTCCGCCCAACACATAAGAAGGCCGCACCAACACGGGATAGCCCAGTCTGTTCGCCACTTCTTTGGCCTCCTCCGCAGTATAGACCGTGCCGCCCGCGGCCCGAGGAATCCGGGTCTCCTCCAAAATCCGGTCGAAGAGCTCCCTGTCCTCCGCGGCGTCCACATCCTCCGCCTTGGTGCCCAGAATAGGCACGCCCATCTTCATCAGACTCTCCGTGAGCTTGATGGCAGTCTGTCCTCCAAACTGCACCACCGCTCCGTCGGGATGCTCCAGATTGACAATTGATTCCACATCCTCCGGAGTCAGAGGCTCAAAATAGAGCTTATCCGCGATATCGAAGTCCGTGCTGACCGTCTCTGGGTTATTGTTGATAATAATAGTCTCATAACCGGCCCGGGCAAACGCCCATGTCGCATGCACGGAGCAATAGTCAAACTCAATACCCTGCCCGATGCGGATGGGACCGGAGCCAAGCACCAACACCTTCTTGCGCCCGGTGGTCTCCTTGGCCTCGCACTCTCCGCCGAACACGGAATAATAATAGGGCGTGGACGCAGCAAACTCTGCCGCGCAGGTATCCACCATCTTATACACCGCCCGGATTCCGTTTGCATAGCGCAGTTCCTTGATTTCCTCCTCCGTCCTGCCTGTGAGTCTCGCAATCACATTGTCGGGGAAACCGATGCGCTTTGCCTCCCGCAGAAGCTCTGTAGTGAGCGGCTCTTTCTGAAGCGCCTGCTCCATCTCCACCAGAATGGCGATTTTATCAATAAACCATACATCAATCAACGTGATGTCATGAATCTCCTCATAGCTGATTCCCTTGCGGATAGCCTCGGCAATGACCCAGATGCGCTGATCGTCCACACGTCTCAGCCGCTCCCGCAGCTCCTCAGCGGAAAGCTCGGAAAAGTCATAGCTCAACAGACAGTCCACATGCTGCTCCAGCGAGCGTATAGCCTTCATCAATGCGCCCTCAAAATTGTCGCAGATACTCATGACCTCGCCCGTGGCTTTCATCTGAGTAGTCAGCGTCCTCTTGGCCGTGATAAACTTATCAAAGGGCAGTCTGGGAATCTTTACCACGCAATAATCCAAGGCCGGCTCAAAGCTGGCATAGGTCTTCTGCGTGATGGCGTTCTTGATCTCGTCCAGCGTATAGCCCAGAGCAATCTTGGCCGCCACCTTCGCTATGGGATAGCCGGTGGCCTTGCTGGCCAGCGCGGAAGAACGGCTCACACGAGGATTCACCTCGATGACACAATATTCAAAACTGGTGGGATGCAGGGCAAACTGCACATTACATCCGCCGGTGATCTCCAATTCATTGATAATTTTCAGCGCAGAGGTGCGCAACATCTGATACTCCTTGTCGCTCAAAGTCTGAGAGGGAGCCACCACGATACTGTCCCCGGTATGTACGCCCACGGGATCAATGTTTTCCATATTACATACAGTGATGCAGTTGCCCGCACTGTCCCGCATGACCTCATACTCGATTTCCTTCCAGCCCGCGATGCAGCGCTCCACCAGTACCTGCCCCACGCGGGATAGACGCAGCCCGTTCTCCAGAATCTCTTCCAATTCCACCTGATTGTGAGCGATACCGCCGCCGGAGCCGCCCAATGTATAGGCAGGGCGCAGCACTACCGGATAGCCGATTGCATTGGAGAAATCGATGCCGTCCTGCACATTTTCCACCACTTTGGAGGCTGCGCAAGGCTCGCCGATGCGTTCCATCAGATCCTTAAACTCCTGCCGTCCCTCGGCATTGCGGATGGTGGCTGCGGTGGTACCCAGAAGCTTCACACCGTGAGCCGCCAGAAAACCGGACTCCTCCAGCTCCATGCCGAGATTTAATCCCGCCTGACCGCCCAGAGTAGGCAAAATACTGTCAGGCTTTTCCTTCTCTATGATCTGTTCCAGAACCTTTACCGTCAGCGGCTCAATATACACCTTGTCCGCGATATCCTTGTCGGTCATGATGGTGGCCGGATTGGAGTTCACCAGAATAACCTCCACGCCCTCCTCCTTCAGAGAGCGGCAGGCCTGAGTGCCCGCATAGTCAAATTCCGCGGCCTGACCGATGACGATAGGGCCGGAACCGATTACCATAACTCGTTTTACATTGGGGTGCTTAGGCATCTTACTTCTCCTCCTTTCGGACCATCTGGATAAATCTGTCAAAGAGGTAGCCGGAGTCCTGAGGTCCCGGGCATGCCTCCGGGTGGAACTGCACTGTGAAGATATTTTTTCCCGTATAGGAAAGCCCTTCGTTGGTGCCGTCGTTTACATTGACAAAGGCCGGTGTCGCCACAGCCGCGTCCAGCTTGTCCATGTCCACCACATAGCCGTGATTCTGAGAGGATATGTAGACTCGCCCGGTGGCAAGATCTTTTACCGGATGATTGCCGCCCCGATGGCCATATTTCATCTTATAAGTATCCGCTCCGGTGGCAAGTGCCATGAGCTGATGTCCCAGACAAATCGCAAAAATAGGAATGTCCGTGTCGTATAGCTTTTTGATCTCCGCAATGACGGAAGCGCACTCCTTGGGGTCTCCGGGTCCGTTGGAGAGCATAATGCCGTCAGGCGCATCCGCAATGATTTCCTCAGCGGAAGTGAGCGCAGGATATACCGTCACATCACATCCCCTCTCTGCCAGAGAACGGGCAATATTCGCCTTCGCGCCCAAGTCCAGCAGAGCGATCCTCAGACCTGCACCGTTCAATTCTCTCACCAGAGCCGGTTTCGGCTCACGCACGCCCTGCGCATAGGCCTCTTTATCAAAACGTGCCAGACCGGACAGCGGGCCGTTCTGTGCCAGATCCACTGTTCCTTTTATGGTATATTTCTCAGCACAGGTTACCTTCTCCACCACCTTGCCTGTAGTATAGGCCTTTAATCTCGGCAGAATGGTATTCAGGTCATAGTTCTCATCCGTGGTAATCATGCCGTTCATGGTGCCCTTTTCACGCAGAATCCGGGTCAGGGCTCTGGTATCGATACCCGCGATTCCGGGTACACCGTTTTCCTCCAGAAATTGTTGAATTGTCATATCACATCTAAAATTGCTGGGAATGCGGGAGAGCTCCCTCACGATCAGGCCGTCCGGCCAAGGCTTCAGAGATTCCATGTCGTCCTTACAGATTCCGTAATTTCCGATAAGCGGGTAGGTCATACACACGGCCTGTCCCGCATAGGAGGGATCGGTCAAGACCTCCAGATAACCTGCCATGGATGTGTTAAATACGATTTCACTGATAATTTCTTTGTCTGCGCCGATATGCGTTCCGGTGAACACCATACCGTCTTCCAAAATCAAAAATGCCTTCATGCGTACTCCTCTCCCAGCCAAGCCTGTTTTATGCTCAAATTGATTTATTATAACACACAAAAAAACGGCGGGCAATATGCAACCGCCATTTTTTTACTGATATGATTTTTATGTGATTCTTATGTATTTCTTACACAATTCTCTGGAATAAAATCCTCCCTCGCGACCTGCTACACTGTCATTTTCCTGAACATACCCATATACTCCTGTGCCGCCTGCAGCGATACATTCAGCTTGTTCTGCAGCCTCGCCAGGATATCATTCTCGGAAAGGCCAAACTCTATTCCGAGCTCTATGATTCCTTTGGCTTCGCCCTCCGCTTTGCCTTCAGCCCTTCCTTTGGCTTCACCTTCTGCCCTTCCTTCCGCCTTCCAGTCCCGTTTCATTTCTTCTACCGCCAGACACATATTGCAGCCTCCTTCCTCTGTTACCTCCAATTTCTTCAAAATATTCACACTGTCCGTCATCACTGCCATAGTCTCTGCCGTCTCCAAATCCAAATGGGAAAAAGGCTCCTCACTCCAGAGCCTCAACAGGCCATTTTTATCCTGCCTCAACTGCAGCACCTTCAAAAGCAGCTTTAAATCTGTGCCAAATCGCGACAAATCTTTCTGCTCTCCCGCACAGAACAGCGTCATCCCATAATCATGAAACACATCCTGCCAACCCTCTGTCTCTCTTCCAAAATGCATCATATCCCGCAGGCTTCTCGGCCCGTCCCAAGGTTCTGTTCCATGATAAAAACAGATGGTATAGACCGGGCAGAGTCTGTCTTCCTGTTGCAGCCGCTTCATCCAGTTTCCCGCAGACCCCTGCTTTCCAAGCGCCGCTCTTCTGCGGCTTATGATGTCCCGTATCTGCCGCCCGTACTCCATCTGGTCATAGCGCATGATGCGCCAAGGCATAGCATAATCGATGGCATTTTGATTCTCAATGGCAGTTACTATAAAACTCTCTCCGGTTCTCATGCGCTTGCGGATATCCCGAAGACTTTTCTCATACTGGGGCCGCCCTTCTCCGGTTCCCACCTGCAAAATAATATCCGAAACAACCTCCACATAGCGCTCCGAAGCATCTTCCAACAGTTCCCCCTGTACCACCGTCCTGCCGTCAAAGAACACGGCATTGAACAAATCCGCAAACCTGTCGTTGTCTGACAGATAGCGATACATTGCATCGTCATATTTTCCCATAATCCTCCTGTCTGCAGAGGATCCCATCAACTGCCCTCTGCCACTGTCTAAATTTACCTGATACTTCATTCAAGTGGAAAAAGGCATAATTGCCGAGGCAGAACTGCCATAGAAAAACTTGAATAGACTCGAATAAAATATAAATGATTTTATGATTAGTAAAATTATTGTAATACACGTCTTGCTTCCTGTCAAGTACTGAGCCCAACTATCCTTCTATCTTTTGTGTTGCTCAATACCTGTCTTCTAATGAGAATCATTCCCATTCCTCTATACTGTCTTCGGTTATAAAATCATACTCTGCATCCATAAGCATTTGCAGATATGCGTCAAAACTATCTGCCACAATCACTAATTCATCTGGATCGTGAAGATATCTCAGGACTTGTCCCTTTTTCCCTTTTGCCGAGGGTGAGAAGTCAATAAAAAGCTGGGATGTCCCGCCATTGTTCACACAGTCGGAAAAATGCAGCCAACACAATTTGTGAAGGTCATCGCAAATGCCTTCATCTACCGGGATATCGTCAAATTCCCGGGTAATCAGATAATCCCCCCATTCCCGGAAATCATCCTTCGTATCTATCATCTGCTGAGCGGACAATAAGAAATAGGGATATTCCTCCATGTCAGAACCTAAGAAAAGCAGAGAAACGGTCTCTTCATCATATTTTCTCCAATAGGTTCCGTCTACAATTTCTAATAGTTGCAACAGGCTTACAGGAATATCCGGATATAATACTCGTAATTTTTCTATATCTTCCTTACTTGCTCCATGCATTACTTTCTCAAAATTATTCCATTGTTTTTCCCCGCCATTTTCATAGTAAGCTTTTTTAACCCATCAACATACCTTTGAGCAATACCCATATCCAGCCCTCCCTCTTTCCTATTTGGTGAAACCAACTCCCATTCATGTATCCAGTATCTTAAAGAACTGCTTCAGATTCAGACTCTGATATAATGCCAGCGGCAGTCCCACGGATAATAAAACCTTCCATAGACTGCCGTTTAAACTTTCTTCTCTGAAATTTGCGTCTCTGCCGGATAATTCGGCCTTCACATCTGTCAAATAGTTCTTATTTAATCCTTCATAATCAGGTTTCTATACCACTCCAAAGCGTCCGTATAGGCATTCTGCACCGCATCGGTATCCAGATTCTTCAGAATCAACTGACGGGATACTTCCTGCCAGTCAGCGCATTCGTACTGCAGCATGAACTCATAGACAGGCGCCAGGATACCGCTCTGATCAAGCAACGCTTTCTTGATTTCTCCGGCCACCTTCATATACTCCAGAGCTTCCTTCATGGGCTTCTCCAGAATTACATCCAGCACGGAGAACAATCCCATAAGGAACAATTCATCCTTCTGCATGGCCAATCCAAAACCGCCTGCCAGATTCTCGGCAAATCTCGCCCGAAGCAGCGACAGTCTGGTGACTTCGCTGGGCTTATCCGCATATAATTCTCCGGCCACAGCCGTGTTGATCCATCTTTTTAATTCCTTCTGTCCCAACATTGCCGCCGCATGACGAATGCTGGCAATCTCGGAATTGACCGTCATACGGTTCACCATGCCCAACAGCGAAATAGTCAGCGCCGTGTCGCGCCCGATGATATCCGCCGCCCTCTGCAGATCGAAATCATCCGCATTGACTATATTTAACAGCTCGATATAGTTGAGCTTTAAAGGAGCCACCTGATTGTCGCCCTTCGCCACCGGAAGACGGTAAAATTTCCCCTCGTACAGACTATAGCCGCCCTGTTCTACCAGCGACTCATAAGTCTCCATGTCATCGATATTACCTGCGCAGAGCTTCACATTCGGAAAGAGTTTGCCAAAGTAAATCTTGGCTTTGTCGATGGCAATCTTGCGATTGTTCAGCAACACATAGTCCATCAGGGACAAAACCTCCCGATAATCCTCAAACTCCGATACGGCCAGCTTGCGTATCGCCAGCTTAAAGCCCTTCTCCTTGAGCTCTCTGAGACGATTGATATACATTTCTATCGGAGGAATCGTGTCATCAATCAAAAATACAATCCGTTCCGGCGCGGCATCACACTGGCTCTCCAGGTCGGCAAACACAGAAATATTCGTCACGGGGACAAAGACTTCCTTGTCATCCGCCAGTGTCTCCAGTCCTACGCTGCGAACCAGCTCCAGCCCTTCCACCCGGGCAGCTCCGTCATGCCGTCCCGTTCCCTGCATGGCAGGATTCAACAACAGATTGTTCCTCTGTGTAAAAATGGAATATGCGCTCACCGACATTTTATCGTCAAAAAGCGGAATCAAAACTGCTAACATACGACCACCTCTCTCCATTAATGTAAATTCCGTCCGGTTCCTTCTATTCCTGATATCATTATAGCATGGCTAAAACCGTTTGTCAGCTTTAATCTCCTAACGGAAATACTCCACGCCGGACTCAAATATCTTCATATCCTGCTCTCCGTAGATGTTCATGGCAACTGCGCTGTCTCGTCTCTCAGAGTGTACCATCTTTCCAAAGCACCGCCCGTCGGGAGAAGTAATTCCCTCTATCGCACAGTAGGAACCATTGATATTGTATTCCTCATCCATACTCACATTGCCCGCAAAGTCCGCATACTGAGTAGCCACCTGTCCGTTCGCAAACAGCTTGTCAATCCATTCCTTCGGAGCCACAAAGCGTCCCTCTCCGTGGGAAGCAGGATTACAGTAGGTCTCTCCGAGCACTGCGCCCTGCAGCCAGGGAGACTTATTGGAAACCACCTTGGTGTAAGCCATCTTGGAGATATGGCGGTTGATGGTGTTGAAGGTCAGGGTAGGGGAATCCGCTGTCTGGCCCACAATCTCGCCATAGGGCACCAGTCCCAGCTTAATCAGCGCCTGGAAACCGTTACAGATACCCAGCGCCAGACCGTCTCTCTCATTAAGCAGCTTCATCACTGCTTCCTTCATCCTCTCGTTCTGGAAGGCAGTGGCAAAGAACTTCGCGCTGCCGTCCGGCTCATCGCCCGCGGAAAATCCTCCGGGGAACATAATGATCTGCGCCTGTGCAATGGCTTTCTCATACTCCTCCACGGAATTGCGGATATCCTGGGCCGTCAAATTCTTAAATACCTTTGTAATCACATTTGCCCCCGCCCGCTCAAAGGCCTTCGCCGAATCATACTCGCAGTTGGTTCCGGGGAACACAGGAATGAACACCGTGGGTTTTGCTGTCTTATGCTTGCAAATATAGACACTCTCCGTCTTGTAGCATCCGCTCTCCACCGCATCCCGGTTCTGCACGGCCTTGGTGGGGAACACCTTCTCAAGCTTGGAGGTCCATGCGTCCAGAGCCTCCTCCATAGTGATCTGCACATCGCCCATGACAAACTCCGCTGCCTCGGTCACCGTGCCGATAACCGTCACATCAAACTCAGAGTCAGTCAGCACCGAAAGTTTCTCAGGTGATACCTCTGCCACGATGTCGCCCAGCGCATTTTCAAATAAGTCATCCGTAGTCACTTCGTCGGCAATCTTCACGCCCAGCTTATTGCCGAACGCCATCTTGGACAGGGCTGCTGCCACGCCTCTGGCATCTGCCGCATAAGCGGAAACCACCGCCTTCTCCTGCATGAGACCGCTTATAAAATCATACAGATTCGCCACATCGTCATACATGGGGATATCAAAATCATCTTTTTCTATTTTGAAGCGCACCAGCACATTGCCGGGCTGCTTTAACTCGGGTGTGATGATGTCTCCGCTCTTTGCCACGTCCACTGCAAAGGAGACAAGCGTGGGCGGCACATCAATATCATTGAAGGTGCCGGACATACTGTCCTTTCCGCCGATAGAGGGCAGGCCAAAGCCAATCTGCGCGTCATAAGCGCCCAAAAGAGCCGCAAAGGGCTGACTCCAGCGCGAAGGGTCTCCAGTCATTCTGCGGAAATACTCCTGGAATGTAAAGCGAATCTTTTTGTGATCTCCGCCGGAGGCCACGATCTTTGCCATGGACTCCACCACCGCATAAATCGCGCCGTGGTAGGGGCTCCAGGAGGACAGATACGGGTCAAAGCCGTGCGCCATCATAGTGACGGTATCGGTTTTGCCGCGCAGCACAGGGAGTTTCGCCACCATGGACTGTGTCTCCGTCAGCTGATACTTTCCGCCATAGGGCATCAACACACTTCCCGCACCGATGGAGGAATCGAACATCTCCACCAGACCTTTCTGCGAGCAGACATTTAAATCACGCAAAAGGGTCAGCCATGCACCCTTCACATCGCCTGCTTCCAGACACTCTCCCACTGCGGGAACCGACCATTTATCAAAATAATTCTCCTCTTCTGAAGGAATATCCACCTTGACGCAGGTCTCCTGATGCGCGCCGTTGGTGTCCAGAAAGGCACGCTTTAAATTCACAATCTGTCTGCCGCGCCAGTTGAGCACCAGTCTTGGCTCCTCAGTGACTACAGCCACCTCCACAGCTTCCAGATTCTCCTCCGCCGCATAGCCCAAAAATTCCGCCACATCCTTCGGAGCAACCACCACTGCCATACGCTCCTGAGACTCGGAGATAGCGAGCTCCGTGCCGTCCAGTCCCGCATATTTCTTGGGCACCTTATCCAAATCCACCGAGAGCCCGTCCGCCAGCTCTCCGATTGCCACGGACACGCCGCCCGCACCGAAATCATTACACTTTTTAATCAGACGGCTGACCTCCGCCCGGCGGAACAGCCTCTGAATCTTTCTCTCCGTGGGCGCATTTCCCTTCTGCACTTCCGCTCCGCAGGTCTCGATGGAGCTCTCCGTGTGAACCTTGGAGGAACCGGTGGCTCCGCCGCAGCCGTCTCTTCCGGTACGCCCGCCCAACAAAATGATGATATCCCCGGGGTCTGAGGTCTCGCGTTTTACGTTCTTTCTGGGAGCCGCGCCCATCACCGCGCCAATCTCCATCCTCTTCGCCACATAATTGGGATGATAAATCTCTTTGACAAAGCCCGTAGCCAGGCCAATCTGATTGCCATAGGAAGAATACCCGGCAGCCGCGCCGCGCACAAGCTTCTTCTGAGAAAGCTTCCCCCTCAAAGTCTCGGACACGGGTACTGTGGGGTCTGCCGCGCCGGTGACGCGCATGGCCTGATACACATAGCCGCGGCCGGACAACGGATCACGGATTGCACCGCCCAGACAGGTGGCCGCGCCGCCGAAGGGCTCAATCTCCGTGGGATGGTTGTGAGTCTCGTTCTTAAAGAATACCAGCCACTCCTCTGTCTCCACATAGTCGCCGTAATCCATCTCCACGGGAACTATGACGGAGCATGCGTTGATCTCCTCGGACTCCTCCATATCAGAGAGCTTTCCGTCCTTTTTCAATTTACGCATGGCCATCAGAGCCAGATCCATCAGACAGACAAATTTGTCCTCTCTGCCCGCGAAAATCTCCGCTCTGGTATCCAGATAGCTCTGATAAGTCGTCTCAATGGGGGATCGATAATAACCCTCGCCAAACTCCACCTCTTTGAGCTCTGTGGAGAAAGTCGTATGGCGGCAGTGATCCGACCAGTAGGTATCCAGCACACGGATCTCCGTCATGGAAGGGTCACGTTTCTCATCGTCATGAAAATATTTCTGAATATGCAGGAAATCCTTGAAGGTCATGGCAAGACCCAGCGAGTCGTAGAGCTTTCCGAGTTCCTCCTCCGGCATATCGGCAAATCCCTCAAAGATAGCCACATCCGCAGGCTCATCAAACACAGTGATCAAAGTGTCGGGCTTCACCATATCGGTCTCACGGGAGTCCACAGGGTTGATGCAGTAAGCCTTGATGCGGGAGAGCTCCTCCTCGCTGATCTGTCCCTGTATCAGATAAGTCACCGCCGTCCTGATGACGGGGTTCTCATTCTCGTCCAGAAACTGGATACACTGCACCGCAGAATCCGCTCTCTGATCGAACTGTCCGGGCAGGAATTCCACTGAAAACACATGTCCGTCCGCGGGAACCTCAATGGTCTCCTCATACAGCTCGTCCACCGGCGGCTCCGCAAACACAGTCCTGCAGGCCCTCGCAAACACCTCGTCCGAGACATTTTCCACATCATAGCGGATGAACACGCGGACTCTGTCCGCCCGGATACCCAGATAGTTTTTCAGCTCCTCGTGCAGCTCCTTTGCCTTGACCGCAAAAGGCTCCTTTTTCTCCACATAGATACGCCTTACATTTCCCATGATTTTCTATTTTCCTCCAAAAATTTTGACTCACCATTGACCAGTTTAGTCATCAGCTCCGATCCCGCGCAGTATGAACATCAGCTCCTGATCCACTACATCGGATGTAATCCCTGTGGTCTGGGCGGAAATCTTGAGTCCCTCCAGCACGAACATGATATTCCGGGCCGTCCCCGCACAGTCTTCACAGACAAATTCTCCGTTATCCACCCCGGTCTCTATCAGCTTCTCAATCACCTTTACGGCGGAGTCAAACTGCTTTTTCAGTATATTATCCCGCCTGGGCAGATTATGCTCAAAATAATATTCATAGATTGCCTGCGTCAAAGTGTCCTTCCGGCGCAGTATCTCCTTTTTCTGCTCCTTCAGAAAGAGCAGAAGGATATCCGCGGCTGTTGCATCCTCGGCAATACTACTGGAGAACACATCATCAGCCTCCTCGGTCTCAAGCCGCAAAACCTCTGCAAAAATCTGGCTCGTATTTTCAAAATAGAGATACAGACCGCCGCGACTGATATCGCAGGCCTCCACAATGTCCTTCATGGTCACCTTCTTGAAGCCTTTCTCCACAAAGACCTTTCTGGCCGTCTCCACAATATAGCGCTTCTTCTGTACTGATTTGTCTCCCATGTAAAATCCATGCCTTTCTAATCTCTATACCTACAGCCCCTGGGGCCTGTCCTTCTTATCCCAATACTTTATAATCTCACTCATCTGTTTGATAATCAGATAAAAGATCTGCTCCTGCACTGCCTCGCTCCAGAATGTCCCTTTGGTCTGCCCGCCCAATACATACTTGGACAAAATACCGCAGAGAATTCCCCACTCCTTCAGACCCGCGTTCTTAATCAATTTGCGCTCATCCTCATGGTTCCGGATATGATTGCGGGTGTATATGTAACGATAATTGCGATCCATAAAAATCGTCTTTTTGGCGTCCTTCACAAAATTCAGCAGTGTGCTGTCATAAACCGGAAAACTCAGCAAATGTTCGCCCACTTCTGCACCGCTGTAATTTCTGCTGGCGCTTTTGCCCGCGCTCTGCTCCAGCCACGGCAGATAACGCAGAAGAGGCGCCAGCGCTGCCTTATATTCCTCCAATTGACGCTGCCTGTACTCTATTTCCTGTTCCATTTATCTTACCTCCAGATATCCATCGCAGAAACTGACACATATGTATTTTTATTTTAGCACATTTTTAATAAAAGTACAGTAGAAAATTTATAGGGTTTTGTAGTATACTATAGCTGGAGGTATAATTATGGCTGGAATTACATTGGAAAAAGGAAAAGCAATTTATACATACGGGCAGCCTATGACTGCCCTGCATCTGATCACCAACGGCAAAGTGCGGGTGGACTACCCCGGGGGCTTCTATCTGTTGAACAAAGGAGACATCATCGGTATCTGCGAGATCTGTTCGGAGATACATTTCCTGAGCTACACGGTACAGGAGGACGCAACCCTTCTGACTTATCCCCTTTCAAGTGTCAATGTACTGAGCGACCTGATGCAGAAAAATGCGGATGTGGCACGGTTTTTCCTGCTCTCGGCCTGCCGCCAGATCAATACCTTGCAAAACCGCCTCGCCCTGTCCGAGGTCACCTGCAGCGGTCTCTACCGCAATCTGATGGACGATTATGAAAAATATAGAACGCTTTGCGAGCGATATCTCTTAAAGCCCCGCAGTCTCGACGGTCTCGACAATCAGACCGCCTATCTGGAAGAAGCGCCTGCTGAATTCTGGCTAAACGGTTACTATCTGGGGCTGGCTCACATTTACGCCGGAGAACATTTTAAAGACTTCATCAAAGAGTCCTCTGTGTCCATGGGCGTGCTTCACAGGGGCAGCCTGGATTTCCAGAGCATCTGGACCGGGCTCGAGAGCCGTTTCCTCTATCAGAGGCAGATATCCGCCTTTTATTTTAATGAGGGCGCTAACGATCTATTTGATTTTTACAGTTCCCTGTACTATAAACTGGACGCCAGCTGCGAGGAAAAACCCGGCCTCCTGAATGACATCCGCCGCATGGAAGAACAGTTTGCAGACAAACTCGTCATCTCAGGCGAACAGGTTGCAAACCGCGTGCGGCAATTTAACGACAACCTGAATCTGACTGTGGGCGAGACAGAGCATTCCACCAACCTCTCCACAGAGCTGACAGGATCGCTGAATATCATTCTTGACTTTGCGGGACAGAATCTGGGCATCGCCGACTCCTTCCGCAAACATGTTCTTGACTATAAGCAGCTCCCTGACAAAAGCTCCACCGACGATAAGGTATGCGCGCTGCGCAGGGTTCTCACCGATGAGTTTTATGTACTCTACACCGCCGTCTTTGAGCGGACGCTGGAGGAGAAAGATATCCCCGCACCCGTGTGGATGTTTCTCTATTTCGGCTATGTGGACGAAGAGCTTGCAGGCACGGAAAACGCCGAGACTCTCCGCCGTATGGCCGCCAATATGTCGGACACCGGCGAGTTCGGTCTCTACACTTTCTATCACTGGCTGATGGCAATCTTCCAGGGTCGGAAGGAACCGAGCCGCAACGAGTTCGATCAGGATTACACCGACTTTATCCATAAGCAGAAATTGACCGGAAATATCACGGAGACCGATCTCATGGAGCTGGAGAGCAACAGTATGAGCAAGGTCAATTACGAGCTGCAGAATCTCTTCCCCTCCGTGAATAAGATGACCTTCGGCCGCCCCGCTTCCTTCTGCCCACTTTTTGTGAAGGAAAATGCCCTAAAGGACCTGGAGGCAGCCTATGTGAACGTCACCAAGATGGTGAAAGCCATCGAACAGGTCCGCCGGGTGGATTTCTCCGCTTTCTACAGAACCGGGCTCGATATGGATCACATCGATGTCATGGGCAAAACAGACATCCACTCGGAATATCTGCCCGACATCATCCTGCTCCCCAACATGGGCATCCGCAGTGTCATGTGGCAGGAAATCGAAGGCAAGAAGCGCAACACGCACGGCAGAATGTGTTTCTCCATCTTCCATATGGAAGATTTGACTACTTCCTTCCTGCGCCTGACCGGAGAATTCCGCTGGGAGCTCTGCAAGCGTATACAAGGCGGCCGCTGGAACGATATCAGCGAGCGGTCTCTCACCAGCGAATATTTTGATTACATCCAGTTCTACCGAAAGAATCACGACCTGAGCACAGAGGCAAAGGAGCGAGTGCGCTCGGGACTCCTGCAGGCCAAGAACAGCTTCAAGGAAATGTTCGTGCGCGACTATATGCAGTGGGTAATGTTCGAGGGCAACGGTTCTCCCAGACTGAACAAAGTGGCCAGGAAAATTTTCTTCACCTACTGCCCCTTCACCTCGGCGATCTGCGCCCAGCTGGACAGCAATCCTCTCTATGCCGAGCTGCTTGCCCAGCACAGAATGCGCAACGCCCAGAAGCGCCACCAGATAGATATGCTCCGGCAGAAACTGCGCAATTCAAATACTCCTATTCCGGATACACTGGAGCAGGAGCGCGAATACTACAATATCTAACAGACAGACGGCTGACAACCGTCAATGAATAGCATAAAGAGCCATATAGAAAGAGTGTCAGGAAAGTCCTTCCACGGTTTTCCCGACACTCTTTTTATTTTTAGCTCTTTTTGACTTGTATTCTATGCTTTCTGATTCTATGAATCTTACGCTTTAGCCTTTTTGGCCGCCTTGGCTGCCAAAGCCTTGTCTGTGGGTCTTACCATAAACAGGCAAATCAGCAGTGACAGGATGTAGAGTGCTACGGTAGCGTACAACACACACTGATAACCGGTGGGATTCACCTGAAGTATCTCTACACTCCCGTTCTCCAGAACATGCTCTATCTCCTTTACCTGGCCGAAATTATTAACAATCCAGTTTGCCATCTGATTGCCGGTAAGTCCTGCCACACCCCATGCGGAGAGGGTCAGTCCATGAATCGCACTGATATTGCCCATACCGTAATGATCGGACAGAAGCGTGGGCACATTGGAGAAGCCTCCGCCATAGCCTGCATTTACCACAAAGATCAGCGCCAGCACCAACACGGTCAGCAGAATATTACCCTCGCCGTTTTTGATACCGCTAGTGAGTATTACCAGCCCGGTGAATACGATGGACAGCACAAAAATCAGCTTGTAAATGGTATTTCTGTCCTTCATGGTGTCAGCCCATGCAGAGAATCCCAGACGGCCGCCCGCGTTGAACACGGCGGATACTGTGGAGATAATTCCCACAAAACCGGCCAGTCCAATACATTTTACAATCATCTTCTCCTGAGAAATCAGAGCCAGTCCGCAGGTGATATTCAGATAGAACATAAGCCAGATACCGATATAATTGGTTACGGGCTTGGACTTAATCACCGCCATCATGCTCTTACTCTTATCCTTGGTCTGCGGCTCATGCCAGCCCTCGGGCTTCTTCAGGAGCAGATGCCCCACGAACATCATCACAAAATACACCATGGCCAGAATCACGAACATCTTATAGATGCCGCCCTGCCCCAGATTCTCCAGCATTGCCTGCATGATGGGGCTGGCAATTGCCTTTGCTGCGCCGAAGCCTGCCACCGCAAGGCCGGTAGCCAGACCCTTTCTGTCCTCAAACCACAGCATCAGAGTCTTTACCGGCGACAGATAACCGGTACCCAGACCGATTCCCATAATGAAGCCGTAACATATATAGATGCCAATCAGAGCAACCATGCTTCCCTGATGGAGACCGCCATAATAAATGAAGAAACCGGTGCCCGCCATACCTACCGCGAAGCAGATTGCCGCAATCAATGAAGATTTGTGAATATCCTTCTCCACCACATTGCCCAGGAATGCCGCTGACATACCCAGGAAAAAGATTGCAAAGCTGAATGCCCACTCCGTTGCGCCTTTGGAAAAGCCGATGTAATCAGCAATCTCCTGACTGAAGATAGACCAACAATAAACTGTACCGATACTGCAGTGTAAAAGCAGTGCGGGAATTGCCGCGCGAACCCACTTATTAGTGCGCCAGCCGCCCTTTTTTGTGTTGTTTTCCATAATTCATCTCTTCCTTTGCTGTTTATTTTTTATCTCCATAACTGTTTATCTCTATAGTATAGAGAAATTAATAATAGGCGGTACTATTATACACCCGCAATATTCTACTTTCAACTACAATTTTTTGTGTCCGCCTTGGGGTAATGAGTTTTATCACATTGCACTCTCTTATTTATTTGATGTATATCTTATCATCAGAATAATAACAATGATTGCCACTAACAATTCTGTAATCGGCATGGCAAACCAAATAGAATCTGCTCCTGTCAAAACGGGCAGGGCATAAATCAAAATCCCGCTGACAGCCATTCCCCTTGCAACAGAAACAAGGAAAGAGGCACTGGGCTTCATTAATGACTGAAAATAATAAGTTGAAAAGATATTCAACGGCAATAGCAAGAATGATATGCCGTAGCTGCGCATAATTGACGGTGCAATTTTGCAGACGGATTCTGTTGGAGCCATAAAAACACGGATAAATCCATTTGGAATTGCCCAAATGGATATTGTCCATATAACACTGAAAAATATCACTGTATATAGTGCATACCGAAGTGTCCCTTTTATACGCTTCCAGTTACCTGCACCGTAATTAACAGATAAAATGGGCTGCGCCGCCTGCCCTACACTATATGCGCAACACTGTACAATCGTGCTGACGTTCACAATGACACCATAAACAGATAAAGCATCTGTTCCAAAATACCTTACAATCTGTCGGTTAAATATCATAGTCAGAAAGCCCATTGCCACATCAATAAAAAAAGTGGCAAAGCCAGTCACCAGAATCTGCTGTGCTTTTTTATAAAATGAGGAAGGAAAAACAAAATGCAGACTGTTTTTATGCGTGAAAAAATGGGAAAGCATAACCACACAAGTAATAACTGCCCCCATTGCGGTTGCCAATCCTGCACCCTGTATTCCCATGTCCAAACTAAAAACAAAAAAATAATCTCCGAAAATATTAAATATGCCACCGCTTAAAACTGCTGCCGTTGCCAGAACAGGAGCATTATCATTCCGCAAAAATGCTGCCAGCATTTGATTAAAGAGAAAAGCGGGAACTACAAATTTAACGGGAATAAGATATTCTTTCGCTAAAGGCAGCAATGTTTCCTCTGCGCCAAAAATCATCAGCATTTCTGTATCAAAAAACAGGACTGCCCCCCAGCAAACTATTGCAAGTGCTATCGTACCTATCAATGCTGCTGAAAAATATTCATTTTGCGCTTTTGTTTCGCCTTTTCCTTTTGCACTGCCCAATAATACAGAGCCACCAATTCCTGTTAAAAGTCCCAGACTGTATATAATATTCCAGATTGGAGCTACAACAGCAAGTGCTGCCGTGCCGCTTGGTCCCTGATACTGTCCCACCATTGCCATATCCACAATGCCATAAATTGAACTAATCAACGCACTTCCAAAAGCCGCCGTTAAATACTTGAAATAAATCTGCCTTACATTTCCGGATAACGTATCCATTTTCTCGTCCCCTTTACAACAAAAAGAGCTGGTAAGAAAACAGGCATCTCAACCTGTTACCTTATCCAGCTCATCATTTCTCAACGAATGACTCACCCTCCGGGTAATCTATCCGAATGATAACAAAAGAAAAACAAATTGTCAAGTTTCATCCATTTACAGTTTCTACAGTTCTACAGTAAGCCGCAAAGCCAGGCGTATGCTCCGAGGAGATTCTGTCGTTTCCCGGCAATCACATAATAGTCCATCTGTTCGCCTTCTGTATATAAGTAGGAGTCGTAGGCCGACACGTCACAACAAAAGCATAATCCGTCGGAGGCAGGCAAAATCCCATAGTCTCTGTCCGATAAGAGGAATGGCAGTGCGCCGTCCCCACGGGAGATATAGCGCGCACTGCCCCTGAGCTTCAAGGGCTCCCGGCCCGCCTCCCCGATTCCGCAGAGCGTCTCGCCCTTTCCAAATTCCAGATACCAGCGGCTCCCGCCCTGCTCCAGCATTCTGCAGTCCTGTCTGCGCTCCGAAAAAAGCAGTCTGCCTGCGCCGTTCACGAAGCGGAGCGTTCCTGAGGTCTTGTCCAGCTGTGCCGTGATCTCTCCTGCGGAAATCTCCACGATTTTCCCGTTATCCCGATACTTCCAGTTTTTCTCCACCCGCTTTACCGCAATCGACGGATGGACGCCCTCCCGGATTTGGGAGCCTTTGACAAAAGTGATGCGCAGAATGGCGCTTCCCACTGGACTGATGCGCAGAAGGCCGTACTGGCTCTGAAGGTGGAGTCCGTCACTCTCCCGAAAGGCCCAGCGCACATTAAGATTAATTTTGGCGTGGCCCGAAGGACGGAGCAGCTCTGTGGCAGGCATATCTCCAAACTGTGAACCTGTCTTGTCCATCCGGGCTGTTTCCACAGCTTTTTCCGTCAAATCCCGGCGTGGTTTCGTGGGAAGCGCAGCAGTCCCATAGTTAGTCGCAGGGCGAACGGAAGCGGGCGTCTCTTTTGCGGCAGTGCGTACCTTCAGGGTCTGCGGCGCAGCCGCCACAACTTTGGCCCGCCTGGATGTTCTATTATTTACCTGGTTTTCCAGCTTGCTTTCCTCTCTGTTTCCCGCTTTATTCTCTGTCTTGTTCTCTGTTTTGTGCTCTGCCCTGTTTTCTACTCTGTTCTCTATTTTATTCTCTTCTTTGCCCTCTGCTTTGTCCTCTGATCTGTTTTCCGCCGCAGGCTCTGTGAGCAGTCCTGTCAGATTCCTCCCGTGCAGTACACAGAGCTCGTGCAATGCACGCGTCGCAGCCACATACAGCAGTCTGGCATGTCCGTCGTCCACGGGATAGTCCTCCCGGGTGGGATTCAAAATGAGTACCGCATCAAACTCCAGTCCCTTGGTATATTCCACGGGCAGCACCAGAATGCCACTCCCGAAGCTCGCCTTCTCCAGATCGCTCTCCATAATGTCAATATATTGCGCGAGGATTCCCGAAAACCCATTGGCGGCATCTATATCCCGGCACACCACGGCGATAGTATCATATCCTTCCTTCTGCCATGCGCCGCATATTTCCGCCGCCCGGCGGGCAAAGGCATCTCCGCCCTCGGCATTCATCCATTGCTGCGAATCCCCGATCTCTATCTGCTCCACCCTGACGGGATTGCCATGGCGAATGATAGGTTCAACCGGATAGACAAAGGAATTGCCGTGGCGCAGGATTCCGGTGGCAAAGTCAGAAATCTCCACCGTATTCCGATAACTCTTTTTCAGGACGCCGAAGGAGTCCCCCGCACCTTGAAGAAGCAGTCTGCGCAGAGCCTCCCAGTCCCCCAGACCGTAACCGAAATGGATATTTTGCGACACATCTCCCATGACGGTATAGGTACAGTCCTTGATGCAGTCGTTGAGCACCCGATACACCATCATGCCAAAGTCCTGTGCCTCATCGATGACTACATGATGCGCCTCGCTGATGACCTCAGTCTCCTTCACCAATTTGTAGAGCAGGGCCAGCGCTGCCAGATCATAGACATCATAAGTGCCGGCAGGAATCGTCACATCATATCCTTTTTGTCTCTGACCAATCAGGAAATCCCGGTACATGTCGTAAACAGAGCGTGTCCACTGCCGTCCGCCATAGCGTCCACGGCAGGCTTTCAGAATCGCCTTCTGACCTTCTTCGGTATAATGCGAGTGCTCCCCCAGGAATTCATTCTTAAGCTTAGCTAGAAGCCTTTCATTCAGCATATTGATTTTGCTCTGAATAGAGACGGAAGGATTCTGGCGGATATAGCGTTCCACAGCCTCACGGCTCATAAGCTCCACGGGTTTGCGGCCCTGACTCCACGGCTCCTCATCAAACTCTCCGGGATTCAGAAAGACGTCTTCCCGAGGGATGACTTCCCACTCCAACCTTCTGATAAAGGCCACCAGCTCCTCATACCACTGCTCTGTCCCCTTGACAGCCTCCCGCTCTCCCGCCACAGTCTTCACTCGGCAGCGCTTTTCATCCCAATCCTCATAAAGCAGACGGATAAAAAGCTGCTCCATGGTCATCTGCCGGACGCCATGCACATCCAGATCCGGCAGCACTCCTGTAATGTAATTCAGCAGGATACGATTACTGCCCACAATATAAAAATCTTCCGGCCGGAACCGTTCTTTGTAATTGTATAAAATATACGAAATCCGATGCATGGCCACCGTCGTCTTGCCCGATCCGGCGACTCCCTGCACAATTACATTGTGATAGGGTGACTTGCGGATGATCTCATTCTGTTCCTTTTGAATGGTGGCGACGATTTCCCCCAGCACTGCCTCCTTGTTCTTCGACAGATATTTCATCAACAGATCGTCGTTTGCAACCACCTCTGTGTCAAAGTAGTCCAAAAGCGCTCCGCCGTCGATCTCAAAATTCCGCTTCAGCTTTAAATCTATGGGCAACTCCCTGCCGTCCGGAGCCGTATAGCTGCACTTTCCCAGCCCATTCTCGTAATAAGCATTCGCCACGGGAGCCCGCCAGTCCACCACAACTTGACTGGTTCGGTCAGCGGATATACCTCCCTTTCCGATATAGAGGGATTCCGTCTTGCCCAGCGTCTCATCATAAAAGATAATCCTTCCGAAATACGGCTTTTCCAGCGCGCGCCTGTTGCGCTCCAGAGCACGTTTCATATGTTCGTTCAGAGTAATTGTGTTGTTCAGGGCGCTCCATAGCTCCACATCATTGTCGTGGTAATGCTCCAGCATCTCGTCAATCTCACCCTGCATCCGGGACACTTCGCTTTCATAATTCTCCACATTATCCCGCACCACCTTCATTGTCTGCCGCAGATACTGTTCTTCCGCCGCTCTGTCCACATTTTTCATATATACGGATACCTCCCTGGCATATTATTTGAAATTTAAACAGCCACCGGTGTACTTAACAGTATAGCGGAAAAAGAAAAAAAGACTAGACTTTTCTTTCATGATTTGGTAAAGTGTTGCATAGAGTAGTGCCCAGTTTTCAAATTGTACATGAATAGTATTAAAGGCAGATGCAGATCAGTTCTTCCGATTTACAACTGCTTTTTTTCAGTGATAAAATTTTAATTAGATGGTAGATGGCTTTACCCTAGGCTATTGGGGACGGGCAGACGGATTAGAAGGGATAACCAAATGATGAATAACGAAAAAAACATATCAGATTTACAAAGAACAGGAATTTTGATTACTTTGCTCGCAGCGGCATTCATAACCTCAATGTCAACCACTGTAACGGGAAATATGATACCGAATTTCACTGCATTTTTCGGAGTTTCGTCAACCCTTGCCCAATGGCTTACAAGCGGCGCAACTTTGATTTCGGGAATCACTATACCAATAACAGCATTTCTAATCAAGCGGGTACCGAACAAAGTATATTTCTTTTTTGCGATGACGGCGTTTACAGCAGGCTCCCTGGCAGCGTTTTTAGCTTTCAATTTCCCCATGCTGCTCATAAGTCGGTTGGTTCAGGCAGTCGGCTGCGGAATGTTATTATCATTTGCACAAATCGTCCTCTTAAAACTTTATCCGAAGGAAAAACATGGCACCATTATGGCAGCATACTCAATGTCAGCCATGGTGTCCTCCGTCGTGGGGCCGACATATGCCGGTCTCATTATGGATACATTTGGCTGGCAGGGAGTATTTGTTTCACTGTTTATAATAGGAATTCTGATTATTGTGGGCGGAATTATATTTATGAAAAATGTGACGGACAAAGAGCCCGCGGAGCTGAATGTTCCGTATGTTGCGCTCTCTTCGATGGGATTTGCGGCGTTTCTGATAGGCGTAAGCAATGTAAGCGGAGGGCTGTTCACTCTGAAAAGCGGCGGATTGATACTGGTCGGAATTACGCTTCTCACCGTTTTTTCTGTTTTACAGTTAAAATCTGACAACCCTATGTTGAATTTGCGGGTGTTTAAGTACCCTTCCTTCAGGATCGCGGTGATACTAAGTCTTTGTATGTATCTTATTTCTATGGGAAACGCAATGGTTTTACCTATTTTCACTAAGTCATTATGTGGTTTTTCAGATACTGCTTATGGTTTGGCAACTATTTTCGGATCACTTTTGGCGGTAGCTGCAGCACTCTATGCCGGAAAACTATATGATAAGATGGGAATTAAGCCTATGTTTATCGCAGGCACCACATTGTTCGCATCTTTTACAATACTGGGCCTGTTCTTTTCACAGAACACATCCATTATACATATAGCCATTGTGTTTGCCTGCCAGAGCGTTGCAATGTCAACACTGAATTCACCCACAACAGCAATGGCACTGAGCGGACTTGAGGGCCGGGAACGTGTTGACGGCAGTGCGATTTTTAACACGCTACGGCAAATTTCAAGTTCTCTGGCATCAACGCTCTCTGTCCTTATATTTACACTTACAGGCAGTAATCTGACTGCTGTTCATAGTGTATACATATATTATGGACTTGTGACAATAGCCATTGCTGTGGCAGTCACTTTATATCTTAAGTCGCAGGACAAAAAATGTCAGATCAATAACTCAGGCAGCCATCAGCAGATAAATCACCGTGAGTAGCAATCCCACACAGAACAGGAGCAGTCCAAACGAAAGGCTCCTGCCGATGATAAGGCTGTCCTCCTCCCACTCCTGATAGATCAGAGCAAACCTGTGCTCGTAATCCACATTTCGCGGATTTTTCCGCCAGACGCTGCGGTTCCCCAGACGCTGTAATCCATTTCCCACACAGCCTGCCATATGAGTGAGGCGATTGCCCTCCAAAAGTTCCACCGGAAGTTTGCTGTCCCGATAGATGGTCTTTCTCAGGCAGACCACGATTGTGTCCACCAGACAGTCAAGCACACGACAGAACACGCCGCACACAAAGGGTAATACATGCAGAAGTACCGGACGATACACCAGATTCTCCAAATCCAGCCAGCGGTTCCACCTGTTGACATAGACTCTGCTGTCGCCCCTCCGCTTCATGAGCAGCGTGCGCACCACAAACAGATACACCAGAATCCCGATACAGATAGAGATACCCGCCCCCTTTAAATTCTCCAGACCGAACCAATCCATCACATGTTGTCCGCCCTCTGCCGGAACATGCTGCGGCCCTATCGCCGTCCCACTTTCAAAGAGACTCTGCCCCATATCCGCCAACTTTCCCATCACCAGATCCGGCATAAAACCGAAAACGGGCAGCAGAGTCGCGCCCACGGCCAGCACGCCGCCGCTGAGCTTATTCATATAGCGTCCCTTCAGGGCATCAAACTGACGCTGTACCTTCTGATCCTGATTTTTTTCTATAAAGAGCGCCACATAGAGCTTGGTCATATAGGCCACGGTCAGACCGCCGCTGATTAGGAATATCCATTCCACTACCTGCAGCACGCCCGCCGACACATAACTGCCCGCCTGTCCCTCCGCCGCCATCCGGGTAAACTCCACGATACTTTCATGCAGCAGCGTCTTGCTCACATAGCCGTTCCAGAGCGGTATGCCGCCAATACCAAGCGCTCCCATGAGGAAACAATAATTGAGCAGAGGCTTTTTGCGCCCAAATCCTCTGACGTCGTTGAGGTTCAGCTTGTGGAGATTCATAAACACCACGCCCGCCGACAGGAACAATACCAGCTTAATCAGGGAATGATTGACCATGTGCAGAATCGCTCCCCGCACCGCCAAAGCATTCTCCTCGCCCAAAAGCCCTGCCAGTCCCACGCCCACCAGCACAAATCCGATCTGAGACACGGAGGAACAGGCAAGCGTCCGCTTCAAATCCACAGAAAACAGCGCCAGCAGAGCGCCCAGCACCATAGTCAGCACACCCATGGCCAGAATCAGCGTCCCCCATGCCATATCCCCGCAAAATACTGTGGCAGTCAACAGCAGGATACCGAAAACGCCCGTCTTGGTCAGCACACCGGACAAAAGCGCCGAGGCAGGAGCAGGAGCAACCGGATGCGCCTTGGGCAGCCAGATGTGGAGCGGGAACGCGCCGGCCTTTGCTCCAAATCCAAAGAGCAGACACAGTCCCGCCACCGACAGCAGACGGCTGTCCGCGCCATAGAGCAGAAAGAGCCCCATGAGCATCACCAGCCCGCCGATGACGGATACCCCCAGATAGGTATTTGCCGCCCGCAGAGACTCCTCCCTCTCGTCGTGAGCCACCCACGCAAAGGAAGCCAGCGACATAATCTCAAAGAAGATAAACAACGTGAAAAAATCCTGAGCCAAAAACACTCCCTCTGTAGCTCCCAGAGTCAGCAACAGGAAGAAATAATATCGGTTCCGATTGTGATAATGCGCAAAATACTCTTTGGAAAAGACAGTTGTCATAAACCATAAAAAGGCCGCCACAGTGCCATAGAGCACCCGAAAACCGTCCATCCGGAAACTGAGTCCTCTGCCGCAGATTTCAGGGATTCTCGCCGCGCCGCAGTCCACACCGCCCAGAGTCAGCGCAAACAGAAACAAAAATACAGAAAGCTCCAGTCCACAGCTCACAAACGCAAAGCAGTCCCGCCCTTCCTTATGCCGACGCCCGATCAGCCAGCCGGCCGGAGCCGCCGCCATGGGAGCAAACACAGCCACATAGGCAAGCAGATACAGATGATTCAAAATCCAGTCCGTCATTCTCAAATCCTCCCGTATATACCTTATATACGTATATATCTTATATACATCATATCTAATATGACGCGTCTTTTGACACTTGTGTCAAAAAGGCTGTCATCGGCGCAGAATGCAGGCCAAAGTACACTATAAACACCACGAACACTCCCAGGGGCAACAGCATCTTCCAGTCAGGATCGTGGACCCCCTCCCAGTGGGAAGGGTCTTTTTCGATGCGTTGCGCAGACAGCTTGTCCGGGAAAAATGCTCTGACTACAATAGTCAACATATAGATTGCCGTGAGCAGCGCGCTCACCAGCAGGCAGCCAATGCCTGCGTAAGCCAAAGGACTCCCGCTCTCCGCTGCTGCGGTCGCCAGATTCCACTTACTGACAAATCCTGGAAGACCGGGCACTCCCATCAAAGCCAGAGCAGACACCGTAAAGAATCCGAACACCACCGGCATGCGATACCCCATACCGTCCAGCTCATGGACGTACTGCCTGCCCGTCTGATGCATGACAGCTCCCGCACAGAAGAACGAACAAATCTTCATCACCGCGTGAAAGACCAGATGAGTCAATGCCCCCGCCATCCCAAGAGGAGTCATCAGCAACACTCCGAACAGGATATAGGAGAGATTGCTGATAGTGGAATACGCCAGCCTTCTCTTGATATGCGTCTCTTTCACCGCCCGGCTGCAGCCGTACACGATGGTGAACATCACAATCACCATGAGTACCTTCTGAGCCCAGGTATCCCGCACAAAATCCGCCCCGAAGCTGTAATAGGTCAGCCGGATGATGGCAAAGGCACCGGATTTTACTACAGCCACTGCATGCAGTAAAGCAGTCACCGGTGTGGGGGCCACGCTCGCCTTGGGAAGCCATGCGTTGAAGGGGCAGACCGCCGCTTTCACGCCAAATCCCAGAAATGCCATGACATAGACTAATAAGAGGACATTCGTCCGCTCACCGATCTTGCTCAAATCCAGCACACCTCCCGGCACAAAGTCCGCGGTGCCGCCATAGACAATCACAAAAATCAGCCCCAGAAAGGCAAATGCCGCGCCGCCCAGGGAATAACTCAGATACTTGCGGCTGGCCAGAATAGCCTCCCGCGTCAGAGTATGCATCACCAGAGGAACCGTCACCAGCGTGAGCAGCTCATAGAAACAGTACATCGTCATCAGATCCGAGGCGAACGCGATACCCAGTGTCACACCATAAGTCACAGTGTAGAACAAAAAGAAGATTTTCTCATTCTCCTCCTTCGTCATATAAGTGAAGGCATAGAGCGTCGCAAGCGGCCACAGCGCGCTGACCAGCCCAGCAAACACTGTACTCATGCCGTCCACATGGAAGCTGATAGAGAGATCGCCCGTGAAACGCGCCAAAACAAAGACGCTGTCCTGACAATACAAAAGCAGATACCACACCAGCACACTGTTGAGAATCACCAGACTCTCCAGGAAAATCTCCATGTGAGCCCTCTTCCGAAAGGGGAGCAGAGGAACCAGAATCCCGGCTATCATGGGAATCAAAATCACAGCTAATATCATATCTCATCCTCCTCCCTAGAATGTCACCAGTCCGGTAATCCATTCCGCCATTCCATTCACAATCACACCCGGCCAGATTCCCAGCAGCACAGAGAGCACCGTGAGAATCAATATAGGCACATTCATAAGCGCCGGCGGCTCCCGCTTTTCCAACGCTTTGTAATCATAGTCAGCCCCGGGGAAAAATCCCACGATCGCCGGGGGCAGCAGATACCCCGCAGTCAGCAGCGCACTGACCAGCAGCACCGCCGGCCCAAGCAAAGAGAATATCTCATAGCCACAGGAGAGCCCGCCCATGGCCAGATACCACTTGCTCATAAACCCTCCGGTGGGCGGCAGACCAATCAATCCCATGGAAGCGATGGTATAACACCACATCATCACCGGCATTTCCTTTCCGATACCGCGAAGCTCCGACACCCGGGTCTTCCCCGTCTGTATAATCACAGCGCCCGCACACAGAAAGAGCGCCGCTTTCACAAAACCGTGACTGAGCACCTGCAAAAGACTCCCCGTCAGTCCGTCGCTATTCATGACTGCCATTCCAAACAGACAATAAGAGACCTGACTCACCGTGGAGTATGCCAGACGCTTCTTCAGACCGTCCTCCCTGTAGGCCAGCATGGAGCCCATAAACACCGTAATCAGCGACAGCGCAAGCCATGTCTGCTGCACCCAGCTCCCATGCAGAAACGCCGCGCCGAAAATATAATAGACCACTCGCAGCAATCCCAGCACACCCGCCTTCACGATCACTGCGGACATTACCGCGGAAGCCGGGGCCGGAGCCACCGGATGCGCCGTGGGAAGCCATGCGTGCAGGGGAAACATTCCCGCCTTCACACCAAAGCCGAGTATCATCAAAAACGCCGCAAGCAACAGGATTTCCGTGTGCCCCGCCGCTTCCGGGGCCAGCACGCCGCCCTCCGCAAACTTAAGCGTCACACTATATCTGCTGACCACATACAGCCCGAACAACACCATGTAAGCACCACACAGGGAATAAAACAAATACTTTAATCCCGCCATCACTGACTCATGTTTTTGATTGTGCAGCACTAAAGACATGGAAGACAGTGTCAAAAGCTCGAAAAACAGATAATAAGTAATCAGATTGCCCGCAAAGCAGAGCGCATACAGCACTCCCATCACCAGCAGATAAAATCCGTAATAACGCTTTTCATGTTCCTCATGCCCCATGTATGCAAA
>JAIDDH010000145.1 GCA_029055435.1 Acetatifactor sp. | reverse complement strand
TCGCAGAGCAGATATTTGACGCCGGAACAGATGCCCAGCATCACGGAGAGCTGTTTTTTCATACCTTTTGAGAAGGTGTTGGCCTTCCTGCGGACGTCCAGTTTCAGGGCCTGCATGAGCTTTTCAAAGCGTTCTGTGTCAAAGTCAGGATAAAAGGTCTGATAGTAGCGCACCATATCCAGAGGCGTGCCGCTGGGGAAAAAATACTGGTCGTCCGAAATGAGAAAAACTTTTGCTTTGGCCTCGGGATTCTCATACACAGGCAGACCGTCTATCAGCACCTGTCCCTGCTCCGGGGCGTAAATTCCGCTGATGGTGCGCAGCATCGTGCTCTTGCCGGCGCCGTTGGTGCCGATTAAGCCGAATACATGTCCTTCCTCCATCTTGGCGGACACCGAGTCCAGGGCAGTGATTGTGTCAAATTTTTTGGTGATATTTTGAATTTCAATCATGAGCTGCATCCTCCTTTCCGGTCTCTGTATTTTCGTAGACCTGTTTTACCATGGAGCATACCATATCCATGGGCATTCCGCTCTCAGCAGCTTTTGTGAGCAATTCCCTTAAATCCCGTTCCAGCGCGCGTAGCATTCCGCTTTGCCATTCCGAGGAGTCGGTGACATAGTTGCCCCGGCCCACCACTGAGTAGATGAAGCCCTCCTGTTCCAGCTGAGCATATGCCCGCTGGACAGTGTTGGGATTGACGGACAAATCCATGGCCAGAGAACGGACGGAGGGGAGCCTTGAGTTGGACTCCAGCGCGCCGCAGATAATCAGATGCGCCAGCTTCTCCGTCACCTGCTCGTAAAGCGGACGTTTGTCCCTGTAGTCGATGACAATCATGGTGTATTCATCCTTTCTGATAATATTAGTGCGGTAATGATTCAGTTTAAAGCATTGTGAGTGTTGCTTAAGGGGGGGCAGCCGAAGGAGACTGGGATGAATTTGCGGCCGGCTCCGGTTGGGTGTTTTCTAATAGTGCGGTGTAATGTATCGCAATTTGCGGGTCGGCTCTAAGGTGCCTCCATGCACCGTAGAGCCTGAAACGCGCATCCGTGCGCATTTCACCCTGGTTCCGAGGCGCACTATAAGAAAACGCACCAACCTTTGCAAATGCCCGCGAATTCATCCCAGTCTCCTCCGGCTTCGATACCCGCTGAATGCAACGCCTGCAATGCTTTAAACTGAATCATTACCTTGACAGAAGCTTCCGTGAGAGAGTTGACTTCTCTGAACAAGTGTATTAAGATAATTAATACAGTAGACACTATAAAAATACCATTGAAGGAAGACTTTGTCAATCACTAAAATTGGAGATAAAACTGGAGAGGGTAGAATATATACTATACAGTTTAGCCCGAAATATTGTGATTGTCATGTTTGGCTGGTAGGCAGGAGGAGACCGGGCGGGGCGCTGCAGGCCTTAGTGGAGGTTGGTGTGTTTTCTTATAGTGCGTGCCGGCGATTAGGGTGAAATGCGCACGGATGCGCATTTCAGGTTCTATGATGCACGGATGCATCTTAGAACCGACCCGTAAATTGTGATACATTACACCGCACTATTAGAAAACACCCAATCGGAACCGGCTGCAGCGCCCCGCCCGGTCTCCTCCTGCCGCCCCTGCTAAATAGCAATTCCCCCGTTTTAGGCCAGACTGCCACGAATGTTAAGAAAATGTTACAATAAATAAAGAAAAGCGGGAGATTATTTCATAAAATCTTAAGGTGCAATTTAATACCATATGTTGTATACT
>JAIDDH010000144.1 GCA_029055435.1 Acetatifactor sp. | reverse complement strand
CAGATGACGGCGGTGTACTCCTGCGTCCGGATACTTTCGGAGGCGGTGGCGGGGCTGCCGCTGCATATGTACCGCTACACAGATAACGGCGGGAAAGAGAAAGCAGCGGGGCACCCGCTGTTTTTTTTACTCCATGACGAGCCGAACCCAGAGATGACTTCCTTCGTGTTCCGGGAGACGCTGATGACGCACCTGCTCCTCTGGGGCAACGCTTACGCGCAGATCATCCGCAACGGCAAGGGAGAGGTCATCGGGCTATACCCGCTGATGCCGGACCGGATGGTGGTCGACCGGGACAGCAAAGGGCAGCTTTATTACGAATACACGGTGGGCATGGATGATGCGCCGACCGTGAAAGGAAATACAGTCATCCTGCCGCCCACGGAGGTGCTGCACATCCCCGGCCTGGGCTTTGACGGGCTGGTAGGATATTCCCCCATTGCCATGGCAAAGAACGCCATCGGCATGGCAATCGCCTGCGAGGAATACGGGGCGAAGTTCTTCGCCAACGGCGCACAGCCAAGCGGCGTGCTGGAGCATCCGGGGACGTTAAAAGACCCTTCGAAGGTGAGGGAGAGCTGGCAGTCCACCTTCGGCGGCAGCCACAATGCAAACAAGGTGGCGGTTTTGGAGGAGGGAATGAAATACACGCCCATCTCCATTTCACCGGAACAGGCGCAGTTCCTGGAAACAAGGAAATTCCAGATCAACGAGATTGCCCGCATCTTCCGTGTGCCTCCGCACATGGTGGGTGACCTGGATAAGAGCAGCTTTTCCAACATCGAGCAGCAGAGCCTTGAGTTTGTGAAATATACGCTCGACCCGTGGGTGTCCAGGTGGGAGCAGTCCATGGCGCGTTCCCTGCTGACCCCGGAGGAAAAGAAGCAGTATTTCATGAAGTTCAACGTGGACGGCCTGCTCCGGGGCGACTACCAGAGCCGCATGAACGGGTATGCGGTGGGGCGGCAGAACGGGTGGATGTCCGCAAACGACATCCGGGAACTGGAGAACCTCGACCGCATCCCGGAGGAATTGGGAGGAGACTTATATCTGATAAATGGCAATATGACAAAATTAGCCGATGCGGGGCTTTTCGGGAAAACGGAGACTGCACCGGGAAAGGAGGAATCCAATGAAAACGAAGAAGTTCTGGAACTGGAAGAAAGTGAAAAACCAGGAAGCGGGGGCGGGGGAGCGCATCCTGGAACTGAGCGGCACCATCGCGGAGGAGAGCTGGTTTGACGATGACGTCACACCACAGCTTTTCAAGGATGAACTGGACAGTGGGACGGGCGACATTACTGTGTGGATCAACTCGCCGGGCGGCGACTGCGTGGCGGCGGCACGGATCTACAATATGCTCACCAATTACAAAGGAAAAGTAACTGTAAAAATAGACGGCATCGCGGCATCGGCGGCATCCGTCATTGCCATGGCAGGTGATACCGTTTTGGTATCTCCCGTTTCGATGCTGATGATACACAATCCCGCCACCATCGCCTGGGGCGACCATGCGGAGATGCAGAAGGCCATCGATATGCTCGCCCAAGTGAAGGAGTCCATCATCAACGCCTATGTGTTAAAGACGGGGCTTTCCCGTCCGAAACTGTCACACCTCATGGATGCGGAAACATGGATGGACGCCAACAAGGCGGTGGAGCTTGGCTTTGCGGATGAGATCATGACGCGGGCTAAGACGGAGCCGGAGGAGGAATCTGAGGGAGAAGAATCCGAAGCGGATAAGAAAAAGCCGCCAGCCCCAAGTTCCATGCTGTTCTCCCGCAGGGCGGTCAATAACACGCTTTTCAACAAGATGGCGGCCAAATATGGGGAAACCAAACCGAAGATAGAGGAGCAGGCGCAGATCCCTGCACAGGAAACAGAAACCGGCCGTTCCGTGGACGCACTCATGGAGCGGCTCCATTTATTGAGACATTAAAGGAGGATTTCATTATGACGATTCTTGAACTGCGCGAGAAGCGCGCGAAGGCCTGGGAGGCGGCAAAGGCATTTTTGGATTCCCACAGGAAAGAGAACGGCGTCCTTTCCGCGGAGGATGACGCCGCATACACGAAGATGGAGCAGGAGATCACAGACCTTGGGAAAGAGATCGAAAGGCTGGAGCGGCAGGAGGCCCTGGATGCGGAGCTGAACCGCCCGGTGAATAAGCCCCTCACGGCAAAGCCCGGCGGCAGGGCGGACATGGACGGGGAGGATAAGACAGGGCGTGCATCCGACGATTACAGGAAGAATTTCTGGAACGCCATGCGCTCCAAGGTGCCGATGCCTTCTGTCACCGACGCCCTGCAGGTCGGCACGGACTCCGAGGGCGGATACCTGGTGCCGGATGAGTACGAACGCACACTTGTGGAAGCACTGGAGGAGGAGAACGTCTTCCGGCAGATGGCGAAGGTCATCAAGACCTCCAGCGGCGACCGCAAGATCCCGGTGGTGGCAAGCAAGGGTACGGCATCCTGGATCGATGAGGAGGGCGCGTTCCCGGAGAGCGATGACTCCTTCGGGCAGGTTTCCATCGGGGCTTATAAGTTAGGCACCATGATCAAGGTTTCCGAGGAGCTTTTAAACGACAGCGTGTTTGACCTGCAGTCCTATATCTCCCGCGAGTTTGCCCGCAGGATAGGGGCGAAGGAAGAGGAGGCGTTCTTTACCGGGGACGGCAAGGGCAAGCCGTTAGGGGTGCTTGCGGCAAAGGGAGGCGCGGAGGCGGGCGTGACCGCTGCGTCCGCAACGGCCGTGACGGCGGATGAGCTGATGGACTTATATTATGCGCTGAAATCCCCGTACCGCAAGAAATCCGTGTGGGTGTTAAATGATTCCACCATCAAGGCCATCCGCAAGCTGAAGGACGGGAACGGGCAGTATTTATGGCAGCCTTCCCTTACAGCCGGGACGCCGGACACCATCCTCGGCAGGCCGGTGAAGACCTCCGCCTATATGCCGGTCATTGCCGCTGGCGCAAAGTCTATCGCTTTCGGTGACTTTTCCTATTACTGGATCGCCGACAGGCAGGGGCGCTCTTTCAAGAGGCTGAACGAACTGTTCGCGGCCACCGGACAGGTAGGCTTCCTTGCTTCGCAGCGTGTGGACGGCAGGCTGATCCTTGCAGAAGCAGTCAAGGTGCTGCAGCAGAAGGCGGCAGCCTGAGTTTTAAGAAGGAGGTGGCGGGGCAGCATGGCAGTGACATTGGAAGAGATGAAGGGCTACCTCCGTGTGGACTTTGACGATGACGACGCCCTGATCGAAAGCATGGTCAGGGCATCGGAAAAGATCTGCATGGATGTGGCGAGGATGGATAACGCACGGAAATTTTACGCTGTGGGGAATGCAAAGATCGCCGTACTGTATGCCGCGGCCTACCTCTACGAACACCGGGAGGAGGCCGACCACCACGCCATGATGCTGACGCTCCGGGCGCTCCTTTCCGGCAGCCGGAAGGAGGCGTTCTGATGGAGGCATCCCTTTTGAACGTGAAAATCACTTTCCAGAAGAATGCTGTGGAGGTGGACGGCAACGGCAACCACAAAAACGCATGGGCAGATTATTATTCCTGCCATGCCACGGTAAGCGGCGAGGCAGGGCGGCAGACCAGCGAGTCGGAAGCGGCGGGGACCGTGGCGGATGAATCGGATGTTTCGTTTACCGTCCGCTGGTGCAGGAAGGCATCCGTGATGGATTCCACGGGATACCGGGTGGTATTTGATGGCGGGATTTACGACATCGTCGCCATCGACCACATGAACTATAAAAAGAAATGTCTGAAATTCAAGTGCAGGAAAGCGAGGCGGTGAGGATGGCAGGAAAAAGGGTGGGCATTGACAACTTTGCGGCTGTGCTGGAGCAGTCGCTCTCGGATTACGGCGTGTCTGCAGCGGCAAATGTGAAGGCAGCGGTCACGAAGGCGGGGGAGGCCGTAAAGGACCAGATACAGTCCACGGCACCAAGAGACACGGGGAGGTATGCAAAAAGCTGGTCTGCGGACACCGTGAAGGAGACGGCATCCGCAAAGGCGGTGGTGGTCCATTCAAAGAAACAGTACCGGCTGACGCACCTTTTGGAGTTCGGCCACGCAAAGAGGGGCGGCGGCAGGACGAAGGCGCAGCCCCATATCGCGCCTGCGGAGAAAGCCGGGTTTGAACTGCTTTTGTCCGAGGTGGAAAAGGGGGTGCAGGGATGACCCACGGGGAAGTCATGGCCATGGTTGAAGAGATGGGGCTGCCTTATGCTTATCATCATTTTGCGGAAGGGGAATCCCCGGAGCCGCCCTTTCTTGTATTTCTGTACCCGGAAGCCGATAATTTCGCGGCGGACGGGATCGTGTATTTCAAAATAAACCGGCTCCACATAGAGCTGTATACAGATTTAAAACAGCCGGACCTGGAAGAAACGGTAGAAGCCGTCCTGCTGAAGCACGGGCTCTTCTACAGCAAGAGTGAAACGTGGATCGAGTCGGAAAAGCTGTACGAAGTTTTGTATGGAATGGAGGTATGACATGAAGAGCAACAAAGTGAAATTCAATATCTGCAACTGCCACTATGCTTTGCAGAAGGCGCAGGAAAACGGGGAGGTGGGATTTGAAAACCCTGTGGCGATGCCTGGCGCAGTATCCCTTTCCCTGGACCCCAATGGTGAGCCGGAATCGTTCTATGCGGACGGCATCGAGTATTACATCATAGCCAACAACATGGGCTATGACGGTGACCTGGAACTGGCGCTGATCCCGGAGAGCTTCCGCACGGATGTGCTGAAGGAGGAGGCGGACAGCAACGAGGTGCTGGTGGAGAACGCAAACTCCGAGACGGCGGCCTTTGCCCTGCTGTTCGAGTTTGACGGGGATGTGCGCAAGATACGCCATGTGCTGTATAACTGTTCCGCAAGCCGCCCCAAGATTGAGGGCAAGACCAACGAGGAGAGCCGGGAGGTGCAGACGGAAACGCTGACTATCAAGGCAAGGCCGCTGGCAAGCGGCTATGTGAAAGCCAAGACGGGAAACAAGACATCTGCGGAAACTTATGCAAACTGGTACAAGGAAGTATATATTCCGGAGCCGAAAGCGGCAGACGTAGGCGCGGAAGGACAAGGATGAAGGAGGGTGAAAGGATATGAGCATAGTCAGGAAGATTGAGATAGATGGGCAGGACGTACTTTTCAAGGCATCGGCGGCGATCCCGCGCATTTACAGATTGAAGTTCCAGAGGGATATTTATAAGGACCTGCGCGTCCTGGAGAAGAGCATCGGGGAGGGGGATGAGGAAAGCTCCAACCTTGATCTGTTTTCTCTGGAGATGTTCGAGAATATCGCCTATACCATGGCGAAGCACGCCGACCCTAAGATTCCCAACGAAGTGGATGAATGGCTGGATGGGTTTAATACATTTTCCATCTACCAGGTGCTGCCGCAATTGATAGAACTGTGGGGGCTGAACGTGCAGACGGACGTGGAAGCTAAAAAAAACTTCGCCCGACTGAGCGGGAAATGACAACGCCGCTGTTCCTCCTGCGGTGTGTGCAGCTGGGCTTATCGGTGGCAGACCTTGACCTTTTGTCGATAGGCCTTATCAATGACATATATGCTGAGAGCATAAATGACGGCTGTAATTATGCCACACTTGCCACGCAGGATGATTACGACAGGTTTTAATTGATGTATGCGTAAAAGCGTCCTTATTTTTTTATAAAAAACTATTGACACCTTGTACCAAAGTGCATATAATAGAACTACACCTTGGTACAAGGTGAAAATATAATAAAGGAGTGATTCCAATGCCATTGATTAAACTATCCCTTACAGATGAAGAACTTGCAGAGTTGCAGAGTATCCTTGCCGCTGATGAGAGAACTGCCAATATGTCGATTCAGGATTTTATCAGGTTTAAGCTGTTGAAAAAAAGCAACCCTGCTATCTTTACCCCAGAAGAGGCCGTGCGGAGGGCCTTAGAGAAATTCACGCCAGAGGATGAACCGTTTACTCTGCCTGATATTTATGGGGAGGAATGGTCTTCGCTCAATCCAAGGATGACGGGTGTTTTTGGAAAAAGATTTTTTAAGCATCTGAAAAATACTGCTAACTCTGTGATTGAATATGCCGGAATGACGGAAGATGGAAGGAGAGCAACTTATCAGGTAAAGGAGGAACAGATATGCTGACAAAACGGCAAAAACGGATAATTGAAGCTACTATGGAGAATGAGATTCTTGCAAATCCAAATGGGATTAACACAAGGGTGCTGAACCAGAATGTGTACAATCTGCTTCACGCCAGCATTCCGAAAATGAATATGCATCATATAGCGGGGATGCTTTCGTGGGTGTATAAATCTTATGGCCACAAGTTTTTGATTGGAACAGCTGGGTTTTCAGTAATTGTATAGCATATTTTGATATTTTACAGCATCGGCAGTAATGCCGATGCTTTTCTTTGGGGGCAGGGATGCTCCCTTTTTTGATGCTTAAAAAGGGGGTGGGAGCATTGGCGGCATCAAGGATACAGGGCATCACGGTTGAGATTGGCGGTGATACTTCCAAGTTGACCGCAGCCCTGAAAGGCGTGAACACGGAGATACGTACCACGCAGTCACAGCTACGGGATGTGGAGAAGCTGTTAAAACTTGATCCCGGCAACACGGAACTTCTCGCCCAGAAGCAGAGACTTCTTAATCAGGCAGTTGAGGAAACGAAAGAAAAACTGGCGCAGCTGAAGGAAGCCAGTAGGCAGGCAAACGAGCAGCTTGAGAAGGGAGCCATCACCCAGGACCAGTATGACGGCTTACAGCGGGAGATCATTGAGACAGAGGAAAGGCTGAAAAGCCTCGAAACACAGGCAGCGCAGTCGGCAGTCGCAATCCAGAAGATAGCAGCCGTTGGTGGGGATTTGAAGAACCTGGGGGATAAGATTTCCGGGGTGGGGACTAACCTCACCAAAGGAGTGACAACT
>JAIDDH010000143.1 GCA_029055435.1 Acetatifactor sp. | reverse complement strand
ATAACTTTTCTTTCAATTAGCGTTAACATATGATGCCGTTTTTTGAACATAAGTTGCCATTTTCCCCAAAATAAGAACGATAAGTGATGCTTTCTATTGACTTATATGGCGATAAAAGGTAAACTTTGTATAAAAATGCGTAAAAAGCCGCACTTGTCATGGCGGCCAAAGGGCAAATGAGGAGGATTTTATGACACAGATTGTATGGATGTTAGTGGCGTTCGCTGCGTATCTGCTTTTGATGGTGGGCGTGGGCGCGTATTATTCCGGCAAAAACTCCAGTGCGGAGGATTATTTTCTGGGAGGCAGAAAACTGGGAGGATTTGTGGCGGCATTGTCCGCGCAGGCTTCCGATATGAGCGGATGGCTTTTGATGGGATTGCCCGGTTCCATTTATCTGGTGGGAGTCGGCGGAGACGGCTGGGTGGCGCTGGGCCTGTTTGTGGGAACTGTTTTAAACTGGCTTCTGATTTCCAAGAGACTGCGCCGCTACACAATTCGGGCCAACAATTCCCTGACTCTGCCCTCTTATTTTGAGAATCGCTTTCATGATAAGAAGAGAATTCTGATGGTGGTGTCCTCTGTGACTATTGTCATCTTTTTCCTGGTGTATTGCGCCTCTGCACTGGCGGCGGGCGGTCAGCTCTTTGAGTCCCTCTTCGGATGGGATTACAAGCTGGCGCTGACAATCGGCGCAATCGTGATTCTGGTCTATACCTTTCTGGGCGGTTTCTCCGCGGTGTGTGTGACAGATTTTATTCAGGGAATGCTGATGCTCGTGGCGCTTCTTGCGATTCCCATTATCGCGTTGTTTGTCATGCAGGGGGATGGAATGTCTATAAATGCGGGGCTGGCGGCCAATACGCTGCCGGGCACTACGGAAGATTTTGTAAATATCATGAAATATAAAGATGGAAATAACAACTTCGTGAACATTATCTCAGGTCTGGGCTGGGGCTTCGGATATTTTGGAATGCCCCATATTCTGGTGCGCTTCATGGCGGTAAAGGATGAGAAGGAGTTGAAAAAATCCAAAGTGACGGCTATTATCTGGGTGGCACTGTCTCTGTTTTTCGCATGTTTCATCGGTGTGCTGGGACGCGCTTTTCTGGCGCCGGATGCACTGGTGGAGGCGGGAAACGAGAAGGTATTTATCCATATGATCGTCGAACTTCTGTCCAACAGGCTGAAGGCTCCTTTCATAGCGGGAATCTTCCTCTGCGGTATTCTGGCGGCCATCATGTCCACAGCAGATTCTCAGCTTCTGGTGAGCGCTTCCAGTGTGGCGGAGGATATCTATAAGGGGCTTGTTGATAGGAAAGCATCCGATAAGAAAGTGCTCGTCATCAGTCGTATCACGGTTCTGGTGATTGCGGTGCTGGCATATATCATTGCTCTGAATCCCAAGAATACGATCATGGGACTGGTATCCAATGCGTGGGCAGGACTGGGTGCAGCCTTTGGACCGCTAGTGCTCATGTCTCTGTTCTGGAAGAGATGTAATTTCCAGGGGGCTGTGGCAGGCATCGTATCAGGCGCGCTGTCGGTGATTGTGTGGGATTATATTCCTCTGGTGAACGGCGCTACCATCGGGGATGCTACAGGACTCTACTCTCTGGTGGTGGGATTTGCAGTCAGTCTCTTGATGATTGTGGCAGTCAGCCTTTGTACGAAGGCGCCCTCCGCAGAAATTTTGCGGGAGTTTGAGGACGTCAATAACAATAAGTTGGAAGCATAAGCCGGAATCAGGTGAAAATTAATGGATGTGACGGAAGGTGTAAAAAATAATAAGATGCAGAAGGCGGCTCCGTTTTTGGTGGCCGCCGCCTCCGTTTTATGGGGGATGCTGTTTATATTTGTGAGAAGCCTGAGCGAGGCAGGATTTTCTGCCATGGATATTGTGGGAATCAGGGCATGGGGAAGTGTGCTCCTGCTCTTTCCGGGACTGTTTGTGGCAGACAGAGCGCTTTTGCGGGTGAGGTTCAGGAATATCTGGTGCTTTGTCGGGACGGGAGTGTTCAGCATTGTCTTTTTCAGCTATTGTTACTTTCGCAATGTGGAGATTTCCTCCGCTGCCTTTGCTTCTATTTTAATGTATACTTCGCCGGTGTGGGTCACGCTGCTGTCCATGATCTTTTTTAAGGAGAGGATGAATGGGAAAAAATGGATGGCGCTTTTGATGGCGCTGGCAGGCTGTGTGCTGGTCAGCGGTATCGCGGAGGGGGCAGGAGCCGTCAGTTTTTATGGTCTTCTTCTAGGAATCGGTTCCGGTATCGGCTACGGGCTCTACAGTATCTTCGGAAGATTTGCGCTGGAGCGCGGATGCCACCCCATGACGGTGGTGGCTTATACATTTCTGTTTGCCTGTGTGGGGGTGCTGCCCTTTATCAGTGTTTCTTCTATAATGAATAGATTTGCAGCCAGCCCCGTGCTTTTACTGCCTGCGCTGGCCATGGCATTTTTTACCACAGCGCTGTCCTTTTCACTTTACACGCTGGGGCTGCGTCATATGGAGCCCGGGCGGGCGGCGGTGCTGGCGACATTGGAGCCTATTATCACCGCGCTGATGGGGAGCGTTCTGTATAATGAGACACTGACCGCAGTGACAGTGTTGGGAATTGGCCTGGTTCTGGCGGCCTCCGTGTTGATTGCGCGCTCATGAGGCGGATGTATTAAAAAAAGTACAAAAAAAATACAATTTTGGTAAAAAAGTGCTTGCAAAGTGCTAAAACACCATGTATACTAGATTTTGCTGTGGCATGATAGCTATGAAGCGTGAGGTTGCTGGTAATCAGCAATGATTATCAGGTTTTCCGTGGAGCGAATGTCAAGTTAGGAAACTGACGACAAGTCACTGTACCATGAGGACTGAGTCCTGATTTCAGGACTGCGGGAATCAAGATGTCTGCCTTGGGCAGAAACGACGTGTAGGTCGTGAATCCGAGATACGTTGCTAAAGATTCGGGACACACACGGGAGAGTGTACAGTCACCGCTTGTCGTACTGAAAGCGATTCGTTGCCAAGAGCAATGAGGGCTTTGAATCAAAAGTGCGAAAAGGAGGCGACTTTTTTTATGGCAAGTCAAGTAATGAGAATCACACTGAAAGCTTATGAGCATCAGCTTGTGGATGCATCTGCCAAGAAAATCATCGAAACAGTAAAGAAGAACGGTTCCCAGGTGAGCGGACCGGTTCCCCTTCCTACTAAGAAGGAAGTTGTTACGATTCTGAGAGCGGTACACAAGTACAAAGACTCCAGAGAGCAGTTCGAGCAGAGAACTCATAAGAGACTCATCGATATCATTGCACCGACCCAGAAGACGGTAGATGCACTGCAGAGACTGGAAATGCCTGCAGGCGTGTATATCGACATCAAGATGAAAAACAAGTGATTTTTCATCTCAATGAAGAACAAGTAAATAAAACAAACCTCTACTTAGACGTATGAACGGATTCTGAGTCAGGCAACGTGAGAATCCGGTCCGCTATGTAGAACAAAACGGAGGTAGAAAATGAAGAAAGCAATTTTGGCAACAAAGGTCGGAATGACTCAGATTTTCGGCGAAGACGGCTCTCTGATTCCTGTGACTGTACTTCAGGCAGGTCCCTGTGTGGTGACACAGATCAAGACTCCTGAGAATGACGGCTACAGCGCAGTACAGGTCGGATTCGTTGACAAGAAGAACAAATACGCTGACGATGGCAGCGAGATGATCCACAGACACGGCGTGAACAAGGCCGAGCAGGGTCACTTCAAGAAAGCCGGAGTAAGCTCCAAGAGATATGTGAGAGAGTTCAAGTTTGAGAACGCTGATGAGTACAGCCTGGGCGCAGAGCTGAAGGCTGACATCTTTGCGGCAGGCGACAAGGTGGACGCATCCGCAATCTCCAAAGGTAAAGGCTTCCAGGGCGCAATCAAGAGACTGGGACAGCACAGAGGACCCATGAAGCACGGTTCCAAGTTCCATCGTCATCAGGGCTCCAACGGCGCATGTTCCTCTCCCAGCCGTGTGTTCAAGGGCAAGGGAATGCCCGGACATATGGGTTGCGTAAAGGTAACTGTTCAGAATCTCGAGGTCGTGAGAGTGGATGCCGACAAGAACCTTCTTCTGGTTAAGGGCGCAGTACCCGGAGCAAAGAAGGCGCTGGTAACCATCAAAGAGACCACAAAGGTGGAAGCATAAAAGCACGTCCGGCGGACGTGCGGCGAAAGGAGGGCCAATCAGATGGCAAACGTATCTGTTTATAATATGGAAGGCAAGGAAGTTGGCAAGATGGAACTGAGCGATGCTGTATTTGGTGTCGAGGTAAACGAGCACCTGGTACACATGGCCGTTGTTCAGCAGCTTGCAAACAATCGTCAGGGAACTCAGAAGGCAAAGACCCGCTCTGAGGTATCCGGCGGCGGAAGAAAGCCCTGGAGACAGAAGGGAACCGGTCATGCGAGACAGGGTTCAACCAGATCTCCTCAGTGGACCGGCGGCGGCATGGTGTTCGCTCCCGTTCCCAGAGATTATTCCTTCAAGCTCAACAGGAAAGAGAAGAGAGCGGCTCTGAAGTCCGCGCTCAGCGACAAGCTGGCAAACAGCAATCTGATCGTGCTGGATGAGCTGAAGTTCGATGCAATCAAGACCAAGAACTTTGCGAATGTGATGAGCAATCTCAAAGTTGAGAAGGGTCTGGTAGTCATCGCGGACAACGACACAAATGTGGTAATGTCCGCAAGAAATATGGCTGACGTAGACACCAGCCTGGTAAACGAGATCAATGTGTATGATATCATGAAGGCTAAGACGGTGGTTCTGACCAAGGACGCTGTGGCAAAGATCGAGGAGGTGTACGCATAATGGCAGATATTAAGTACTATGACGTAATCCTCAAACCGGTTATCACCGAGAAGAGTATGGCCGGCATGGGCGATAAGAAATATACTTTCCTGGTTCACACAGAGGCAAACAAGTCTCAGATTAAAGAGGCCGTGGAAAAGATGTTCGAGGGCGCCAAAGTGAAAAAGGTGAACACCATCAATATGGATGGCAAGAACAAGAGACGCGGCATGGTGACCGGCAAGACGGCGAAGACCAAGAAGGCTATCGTGCAGCTCACCGAGGACAGCAAGGATATCGAGATTTTTGCAGGCCTGTAAAAATCTTAAGGCATCGAATGCGGTGCATGAGAATATCCAAGCATGTCAGGTTTAAGTATGCGGCGCGGACGCGCTGCGCAAAGAATCAAGTAGAAAAGGAGAAAGAACAATGGGAATCAAGACATATAATCCCTATACACCTTCCAGAAGAAATATGACCGGTTCCGATTTCGCTGAAATCACCAAGACGACTCCCGAGAAGAGCCTTTGCACTTCTCTGAAGAAGAATGCCGGCCGTAACAATCAGGGTAAAATTACCGTAAGACATCACGGCGGTGGTTCCAGAAGAAAATACAGAATCATCGATTTCAAGAGAAATAAGGATGGTATTCCTGCAACCGTAATCGGTATCGAGTACGATCCCAACAGAACTGCCAACATCGCTCTCATCTGCTATGCAGACGGTGAGAAGGCATATATCCTCGCTCCCGAGGGACTGACCGACGGCATGAAGGTCATGAACGGCCCCGAGGCCGAGGTGAGAATCGGCAATTGCCTGCCGCTTTCTCAGATTCCTGTAGGTACACAGGTACACAACATTGAGCTGTATCCCGGCAAGGGCGGCCAGATGGTTCGTTCCGCAGGCAACAGCGCACAGCTGATGGCAAAAGAAGGCAAGTACGCAACTCTGCGTCTTCCCTCCGGCGAGATGAGAATGGTTTCTCTGGTATGCCGCGCTACCATCGGTGTTGTAGGAAATGGCGATCACAACCTGATCAATATCGGTAAGGCAGGACGTAAGCGTCACATGGGCATCCGTCCCACTGTCCGCGGTTCTGTAATGAACCCTAACGACCATCCTCATGGCGGTGGTGAGGGCAAGACCGGTATCGGACGTCCCGGTCCTTCTACTCCCTGGGGCAAGCCTGCTCTTGGTCTTAAGACCCGCAAGAAGAAAAAGGCTTCCAATAAGTTGATCGTGAGAAGACGCGACGGCAGAGCAATCAAATAAGTGAGGAGGAGAAGAGACAATGGCTAGATCACTGAAAAAAGGACCTTTCGCAGATGCAAGTCTGCTGAAAAAAGTGGATGCTTTAAACGCTGCAGGACAGAAGCAGGTTATCAAGACCTGGTCCCGTCGTTCAACAATTTTCCCTTCTTTTGTAGGGCACACCATTGCTGTTCATGACGGTAGAAAGCATGTTCCTGTATATGTGACCGAGGATATGGTAGGACACAAGCTCGGCGAGTTCGTTGCCACCAGAACCTACAGAGGCCACGGAAAAGACGAGAAAAAGTCCAAAGTAAGGTAAGCAGTGGCCTCTTGGCCACGGTAAGGATGAGAAAAAGTCCACAATGTATTTAAAGAAGTAACAGACGCAGCGTCACCCGGGAGGGGATGCCTGGAGGCGAAAGCCTCCGGTCCACATTGCGGCGCAGGGCGCCGTAACGGATGTGTTTTCACATGAGTCTGAAAAGGAGGACAATATCTATGGCTAAAGGACATAGATCCAAAATCAAGAGAGAGAGAAATGCGCAGAAGGATACCAGACCTTCAGCTAAGCTGTCTTACGCAAGAGTATCCGTTCAGAAGGCTTGCTTCGTGCTGGATGCAATCAGAGGAAAGGATGTGCAGACGGCGCTGGCAATTCTGGAGTACAATCCCAGATATGCTTCCAGCCTCATCAAAAAGCTGCTTCAGTCGGCAATCGCGAATGCTGAGAACAACAACGGCATGAACACCGAGAACCTTTATGTTGCAGAGTGCTATGCAAACAAGGGACCGACCATGAAGCGTGTGAGACCCCGCGCACAGGGCAGGGCTTACAGAATCGAAAAGAGAATGAGCCACATCACTATCGTGCTTGATGAGAAGAAGTAGGGAAAGGAGCGAATATTAAATGGGACAGAAAGTTAATCCTCACGGCCTTAGAGTCGGTATTATCAAAGATTGGGATTCCAGGTGGTACGCTGAAGGCGAGTTTGCAGAGTATCTCGCAGAGGATCATGAGATCAGAAAGTATCTGAAGAAGAAATTATACAGTGCGGGTGTTTCCAAGATTGAGATCGAGAGAGCATCCGACAGAGTAAAGGTAATCATCTATACCGCAAAGCCCGGTGTTGCAATCGGCAAGGGTGGTATTGAGATTGAGAACACCAAGAATGAGCTGGCTAAGATGACGGACAAGAAGGTTCTGGTTGACATCAAGGAGATCAAGAGACCGGACAGAGACGCACAGCTGGTAGCTGAGAATATCGCTCAGCAGCTGGAGAACCGTGTGTCCTACAGACGTGCCGTGAAGTCCTGCATGGGCAGAACCATGAAGGCAGGCGCTCTGGGTATCAAGGCTGCATGCGCAGGCCGTCTGGGCGGTGCTGATATCGCAAGAAGCGAGTTCTACAGCGAGGGTACGATTCCCCTTCAGACATTGAGAGCGGATATCGACTACGGTTTTGCCGAGGCTGATACCACTTATGGTAAAGTTGGCGTAAAAGTATGGATTTATAAAGGCGAGGTACTTCCCACAAAAGGAAGCCAAGAGGAAGGGAGCGATAAATAATGTTAATGCCTAAAAGAGTAAAGCGTCGTAAACAGTTCCGTGGCTCCATGACCGGAAAGGCCCTGCGCGGCAATACCCTCACCTACGGTGAGTATGGTCTGGTGGCTACAGAGCCCTGCTGGATCAAGTCCAATCAGATCGAGGCAGCGCGTATTGCACTTACCCGTTATACAAAGCGTACCGGTAAAGTCTGGATCAAGATTTTCCCGGATAAGCCCGTAACCGCAAAGCCCGCCGAGACTCGTATGGGTTCCGGTAAGGGTACTTTGGAGTACTGGGTAGCAGTTGTAAAGCCCGGCCGTGTTATGTTTGAAATCGCAGGCGTTCCCGAGGAAGCTGCCCGCGAGGCACTTCGTCTGGCTATGCACAAACTCCCCTGCAAGTGTAAAATCGTTTCTAAGGCAGATTTGGAAGGCGGTGTATCATAATGAAATCAAGCGAATATTTGAAAGATTTAAAAACCAAGTCCGATGCAGAGCTGAACGCAGAGCTGGTAGCTGCTAAAAAAGAACTTTTCAACCTGAGATTCCAGAACGCAACCAATCAGTTGGACAATACGGCAAGAATCAAGGAAGTCAGAAGAAACATTGCCCGTATTCAGACAGCAATCACTGAGAAGGCAAGAGCGTAATAAGAAAGGAGAATCATCGTGGAAAGAAATTTGAGAAAGACACGTACCGGTAAGGTTGTTAGCAATAAGATGGACAAAACAATTGTTGTTGCGATCGAGGATCATGTAAAACATCCCCTCTACAACAAGATTGTGAAGAGAACCTATAAGCTGAAGGCACATGATGAGAACAACGAGTGCAACATCGGCGATACCGTTAAGGTGATGGAGACCAGACCTCTGTCCAAGGACAAGAGATGGAGACTGATTGAAGTTGTAGAGAAAGTGAAATAGGAGGTTAAATCATGGTTCAGCAGGAGACAAGATTGAAGGTTGCTGATAACACCGGTGCAAAAGAATTGCTCTGCATCCGCGTTATGGGCGGCTCAACCAGAAGATATGCACAGATTGGCGATGTGATTGTTGCTTCCGTTAAAGATGCAACACCAGGCGGCGTTGTAAAGAAGGGCGATGTGGTGAAGGCTGTTGTGGTTCGTACCGTGAAGGGCGCACGCCGCAAAGATGGTTCCTACATCAGATTCGACGAGAATGCTGCCGTTATTATCAAAGATGACAAGACCCCCAGAGGAACCCGTATCTTTGGGCCGGTTGCAAGAGAGCTTCGTGAGAAACAGTTTATGAAGATTGTTTCCCTGGCTCCCGAAGTATTATAAGGAGGTGCCATATGTCAACAATGAAGATTAAGAAGGGCGACACCGTGAAAGTGATTGCCGGCAAAGACAATGGCGCAGAGGGCAAGGTTCTCTCTGTAGACATAAAGAATCACAAGGTTCTGGTTGAGGGAGTCAACAAGATTACCAAGCATCAGAAGCCTTCCCAGGGCAATCCCAACGGCGGTATCGTTGAGAAGGAAGCTCCTATTGATATTTCAAACGTGATGCTCGTTGTTAAGGGCAAGACCACCAGAGTCGGTTTCAAGATGGATGGCGACAAGAAGGTTCGTTATGCCAAGGCTACCGGCGAAGTGATTGACTAATCAATAGGAAGGAGGAAAAACAAGTGGCAAGACTGAAAGATTATTATAATAAAGAAATCGTTGCAGCGATGACCAAGAAGTTCGGCTACAAGAACGTGATGGAAGTGCCTAAGCTCGACAAGATCGTGGTAAACATGGGTGTGGGCGAGGCAAAGGACAATGCAAAGGTTTTGGAGAACGCAGTTTCCGATATGGAGACCATCACCGGCCAGAAGGCTGTTCTCACCAAGGCAAAGAATTCCGTGGCAAACTTCAAAATCCGTGAGGGTATGGCAATCGGCTGCAAGACCACACTGCGCGGCGAGAAGATGTATGAGTTCCTTGATCGTCTGGTGAATCTGGCACTGCCCCGTGTGCGTGACTTCAGAGGCGTCAATCCCAATGCATTCGACGGCAGAGGCAATTATGCACTGGGTATCAAAGAGCAGTTTATTTTTCCCGAGATCGAGTACGATAAGATTGATAAGACCAGAGGTATGGATATCATTTTCGTAACTACGGCAAAGACCGACGAAGAGGCACGCGAGCTGTTGACTCTGTTCAATATGCCTTTCGCTAAATAATAAGGAGGTAAATTCTGATGGCAAAAACATCAATGAAGATTAAACAGCAGCGCAAGCCCAAGTTTTCCACACAGGCTTACACCCGTTGCAACATTTGTGGTCGTCCCCACTCAGTTTTGAGAAAATACGGAATCTGCAGAGTTTGCTTCCGTGAGCTGGCATATAAGGGCGAGATTCCCGGCGTGAAGAAGGCAAGCTGGTAAGAAGGAGGAAATAGACAATGACAATGAGCGATCCCATTGCAGATATGCTGACAAGAATTCGTAATGCAAACACTGCAAAACATGACACAGTTGACGTTCCCTCTTCCAAGATGAAGCTCGCGATTGCAGAGATTCTTCTGGAGGAAGGCTATATCAAGAAATATGACATTATCGATGACGGCAATTTCAAGTCCATCCGCATCACCTTGAAGTACGGTGCTGATAAGAATGAGAAGATTATTTCCGGCATCAAGAGAATCTCCAAGCCCGGTCTGCGCGTGTATGCCGGCAAGGAAGATCTGCCCAGAGTACTCGGCGGACTTGGTATCGCAATCATCTCCACCAATCAGGGCGTTGTAACCGATAAGAAGGCAAGAGAGCTGCAGGTTGGAGGTGAGGTTTTAGCATTTGTTTGGTAAAACAAAGGCTAAAACCGAAAGCAATGAAATCAAGCACGAGCGTAGCGAGTATTTGATTTCATGCGGCCGACATCGAGAAAATCAACAGTAGCGAAGCTACGGAAAACGCGAAGCGTTTGGATTTTTGAGAGGGCGGTATGTAACAGTAGACTTATCATTTATAGGAGGTACGGGCATGTCACGTATAGGAAGAATGCCAATCGCGATTCCCGCAGGTGTGACTGTGGAAGTTGCAGAAAATAACAAAGTGACCGTTAAGGGTCCCAAGGGTACTCTGGAGAGGGTACTGCCCTCTGAGATGGAAATCGCAGTTGAGGGCGCAGAGGTTTTGGTAAAGAGACCCAATGATTTGAAGAAGATGAAGTCTCTTCACGGCCTGACCAGAACACTGATCAACAACATGGTTGTGGGTGTTACGGAAGGGTATGAGAAGAAGCTTGAGGTAAACGGCGTTGGTTACAGAGCAGCAAAGTCCGGCAAGAAGCTGACTTTGAGCCTGGGTTACTCCCATCCCGTTGAGATGGAGGACCCCGAGGGCCTGGAGACCACGGTGGAAGGCAATGTCATTTCCGTAAAGGGTATCGACAAGGAAAAGGTTGGACAGTTTGCCGCTGAGATCAGAGACAAGAGAAGACCTGAGCCTTACAAGGGTAAGGGTATTAAGTATGTTGACGAGACAATCAGACGTAAAGTCGGTAAGACCGGTAAGAAATAATAGATAAGGAGAGTATGAAGATGGTTAGTAAGGAATCAAGACAAAAAGTTCGTGTTAAAAAGCACATGAGAATTCGTAACCGCTTCAGTGGCACTGCCGAGAGACCTCGTCTGGCAGTATTCAGAAGCAATAATCATATGTATGCTCAAATTATCGACGATACCGTTGGAAACACACTGGTATCCGCATCCACCGTCGAGAAGGCGGTCAAGGCGGAGCTGGAGAAGACCAATAACGTCGAGGCGGCAGCATATTTGGGAACTGTAATCGGCAAGAGAGCAGTTGAGAAGGGTATCAAGGAAGTTGTTTTTGACAGAGGCGGCTTTATATACCAGGGTAAGATTGCGGCATTAGCTGAGGCGGCCAGAGAAGCCGGCTTGGAATTCTAGGAAAGGAAGAGGAATACACCATGAAACACACAATCATAGATGCAAGCCAGTTCGAGTTGACCGACAAGGTTGTTACCATCAAGCGTGTAGCAAAGACCGTAAAGGGCGGACGTAATATGCGTTTTACAGCTCTGGTAGTTGTGGGAGACGGCAACGGACATGTGGGCGCAGGACTCGGCAAGGCTGTTGAAATTCCCGAGGCAATCCGCAAGGGTAAAGAAGATGCTATGAAGCATCTCGTTGAGATTGCCCTGGATGAGAATAATTCCATCACGCACGACTTTATCGGCAAATACGGCTCTGCAAATGTTCTGTTGAAGAAGGCTCCCGAAGGTACCGGTATCATCGCAGGCGGTCCTGCCCGTGTGGTATGTGAGCTTGCAGGAATCAAGAATATCCGTACCAAGTCTCTGGGTTCCAACAATAAGCAGAATGTAGTGCTTGCCACCATTTCGGGCCTGAGTCAGCTCAAGGCTCCCGAGGAGGTTGCAAAGAGCCGCGGCAAGTCCGTTGAAGAGGTAATGGCATAGGAAGGAGAACGATCATGGCAGATAAGAAGTTGAAGATTACTTTGGCAAAGTCCACCATCGGAGCTGTTCCCAAGAACAGGGCAACCGTGGAATCCATGGGTCTGCGCAAGATTGGCCAGTCCATCATTCTTCCCGATAATGACGCTACCAGAGGACAGATCCGCAAGGTTGGTTATTTGTTAAAAGTTGAAGAAGTTTAAGATAAGGAGGTGTCAACAGTGGAATTATCCAATTTAAGACCCGCTGAAGGTTCAAAACACAGTGATAATTTTAGAAGAGGCCGTGGACATGGTTCAGGAAACGGCAAGACCGCAGGTAAGGGACACAAGGGCCAGAAGGCTCGTTCCGGAGCGCCCAGACCGGGCTTCGAGGGTGGTCAGATGCCTTTGTATAGACGTATCCCCAAGAGAGGATTCACCAACAGAAATACAAAGGAGATCGTTGCAATCAACGTAAGTGTTCTGGAGCGTTTTGATAACGGCGCTACCGTGGATGTAAATACATTGATGGAAGCCGGTATCATCAAGAACTCCAGAGACGGTGTCAAGATACTCGGAAACGGAGAACTTACCAAGAAACTCAATGTAAAGGTTGATGCTTACAGTGCATCCGCAAAAGAGAAAATCGAGGCACTTGGTGGAAAAGCAGAGGTGATGTAATGCTTACGACACTCAAAAATGCATTGAAAATCAAAGAAATCAGACAGAAGCTTATTTATACCTTGGGTATGCTGGTTATCATCCGTCTTGGATCCCAGCTGCCCGCTCCGGGTATCGCCAGCGGTTTCTTCCAGAACTGGTTTGCCCAAAACGGAGGAGGAGATGCAATTAACTTCTTTGATGCGATTACCGGTGGTTCCTTTTTGAGTATGTCTATTTTTGCATTGAATATCAGCCCTTATATCACTTCCTCCATCATCATGCAGCTGTTGACCATTGCAATCCCCAAGCTTGAGGAGATGCAGAGAGACGGCGAGGACGGCAGGAAGAAGATTGTAGCCATTACCAGATATGTGACAGTTGTGCTGGCTCTGATTCAGGCAACTGCAATGGCAATCGGTTTTGGGCGTCAGGGTTATCTGACAGATTACAATGCGCTGAGTGTTATCACCGCAGTCGCATCGCTCACCGCAGGTAGTGCATTCCTGATGTGGGTGGGTGAGAGAATTACCGAGAACGGCGTCGGAAACGGTATCTCCATCGTGCTGGTAATCAATATTATTTCCAGACTGCCTGAGGATTTGAAGAATCTCTACAGTCAGTTCGTGGCGGGCAAGGCTCCCGCAACCGCAATTTTGGCGGCAGTGGTCATTATTGCTATCATCGTGGGCATGGTGGTGCTTGTCATCATCTTAAACGACGGTGTGCGCAAGATTCCTGTGCAGTATGCCAAGAAGGTACAGGGACGCAAGATGGTGGGCGGACAGACCTCCAACATTCCTTTAAAGGTCAATACCGCAGGCGTTATCCCTATCATTTTCGCACAGTCCATCATGCAGATGCCCATTATGATCTGTACTTTTGTGGGTTATCAGGGGGGAAGCGGCGTGTGGGCTCACATTCTGAGAGGCTTAAACTCCAGCAACTGGTGTAAGCCCGGTGAGCTCGTCTACTCCATCGGCTTATTGGTATATATTGTGTTGGTAATTTTCTTTGCGTACTTCTACACATCCATTACCTTTAATCCGCTGATGATTGCAGACAATATGAAGAAGCAGGGCGGATTTATCCCCGGTATCAGACCCGGCAAGCCCACCAGCGATTATTTGGACAAGGTTTTGAACTACATTGTATTCATCGGCGCGGTTGGCCTGACCATTATCGCGATTATTCCTTATTTCTTCAACGGTGTGTTCGGCGCCAGCGTGTCCTTCGGCGGCACCAGCCTGATCATTATCGTCAGCGTGGTTCTGGAGACCGTGAAACAGATCGAGTCCCAGATGCTGGTTCGCAACTACAAGGGATTTTTGGAAGGCTAGACGGCAATCACATTGTGAAAATGTCAAGAAGGACAGGCTGCATAGACTACGCGGTAGACTATGCAGCCTTTTTGAGTACTGATCAGCCGAAAGCATTGTGATTGTTGCGGTCAACCGGTGTCGGCAGAGTGAGGCAAGGAGGATTCTGCGGCGGGGCTGCGCTTGGTGCGTTTTCTAATAGTGCGGCTATAGAATCTTGTAATCTGCGGGTCGGCACTAAGATGCATCCGTGCATCATAGTGCCTGAAATGCGCATCCGTGCGCATTTCACCCTGGATTTTGGGCCGCACTATAAGAAAACACACCAATCTCCGCCAATGCCTGCAGAATCCTCCTTGCCTCACTCTGCCTTGATACCAGCTGCCCGCAGCAACCACATCGCCTTAGGCTGAATAGTTACCTTTTTGGCGATAATTTTGTGATTTGATATTGCAAACTCTCCACAAAAAAGCTACAATAATCATAAGTATGCACAAACAGCGGATGCTGTATCAGAGCGGAGGAAAAAGCGAATGAAGATTATTATGTTGGGCGCACCCGGCGCAGGAAAAGGCACACAGGCAAAAATGATTGCGGAGAAATATGGAATCCCTCATGTCTCCACGGGAGATATTTTCCGCGCAAATATCAAGAACGGAACCGAGCTTGGTATGGAGGCAAAGAAGTACATGGATCAGGGACTTCTGGTGCCGGATGAGCTGACCGTGAAGATTTTGCTGGACAGAGTGGCACAGGCGGACTGTGAGAAGGGTTATGTGCTGGACGGATTCCCCAGAACCATTCCTCAGGCGGAGGTGCTTGACAAGGCGCTCTCGGAGCTGGGCGATGCCATCGACTATGCTATCAATGTGGATGTGCCCGATGAAAATATTGTGAAGAGAATGTCCGGCAGACGCGCATGCGTTACCTGCGGCGCCACCTATCATATCGAGCATGTTCCCCCCAAGAAGGAAGGCGTGTGCGACAAGTGTGGTTCAGAGCTGGTGCTTCGCGATGATGACAAGCCGGAGACTGTTTTGAATCGTCTGAAGGTGTACCACGATCAGACCCAGCCTTTGATTGAGTTCTATACGGCAAAGGGCGTGCTGAAGACGGTGGACGGCACTGTGGATATGCAGGATGTGTTTAACGCCATTGTTGACATTCTGGGAGAATAGAAAGGAAGTAGATAGCGATGGCTATTTCTGTGAAATCGGAACGAGAGATCGAGTTGATGAGGATGTCCTGTAAGCTCCTTGCAGATGTCTTTCAGAATTTGGAGAAGGCTGTAAAGCCTGGCATGTCCACCATGGATATCAATAATCTCGGTGACAAGCTGATCCGGGCCCATGGCTGTGTTCCTAATTTTTTGAACTATAATGGCTATCCCGCATCGATCTGTGTGTCTGTGAATGACGAAGTGGTGCATGGCATTCCCCACAAAGATCATATTTTGCAGGAGGGCGATATCGTCAGTCTGGATGCGGGACTTATCTATAAGGGTTATCATTCCGACATGGCGCGGACTTTTGGCGTGGGAGAGATCAGCGAGGAGGCAAGACTTTTGATTGAGCGCACCCGGCAGAGCTTCTTCGACGGTATAAAGATGGCAAAAGCTGGAAATCATCTCTTTGATATCTCCAATGCCATCGACGCATCCATCAGCCCTCACGGCTATGGCATTGTGAGAGACCTGGTGGGACACGGCATCGGAACGAAGCTCCACGAAGATCCTCAGATTCCCAATTTTGCGCAGCGCAGAAGAGGGCCGAAGCTGCAGGCGGGCATGACGCTGGCAGTAGAGCCCATGATCAATATGGGGAGAGCAGATGTGGAGTGGCTGGATGACGATTGGACTGTAGTCACTGAGGATGGCTCTCTGTCGGCTCATTATGAGAATACCATTCTCATTACCGAGGGCGAGCCGGAGATTTTGACCCTGTATTAAGCGGCAGGCAGGAGATATGGCATGATAGGACAGTTTGTGACCTCAAAGGCGGGACATGATAAAGATACCCTTTATCTGGTGGTTGCCGAGGAGGGGGATTTTGTAGCGCTTTGTGACGGACGCCTGAAGCTTTTGGAACGGCCCAAGAGAAAGCGTAAAAAACATATTCAGCCTATTCGCAAGATGGCGGGAGAAGAATTGGTGCAGGCTTTGAAACAAAACTGTGCTACCGATGAGCAGATAAAATTTGCAATTAAAATAGTTGGAGGAAATGTATGTCAAAGAGTGATGTAATCGAAATCGAAGGAACCGTTGTTGAGAAGCTTCCCAATACCATGTTTCGCGTGGAGCTGGAGAACGGACACAGAGTGCTGGCTACCATCAGCGGTAAGCTGCGTCAGAACTTTATCCGTATTCTGCCCGGCGACAAGGTGACTATGGAGCTGTCACCCTATGATTTGACAAAGGGCCGTATCATCTGGAGAGACAAGTAAAATATGAAAGCGGATTGGAAGCGGGTCCTGATACACATGACAGTGATTCTCGCCGGCAGCGCCCTGTTGGGCACTTTGCTTTTGACTCTGGTGTTCTGTATTCCCACAGAGCGCATCAAAGGTCATGTGGCGGAGTCCGTGGATCGGGTACTCTGCGGCGAACAGCCGGATGATAATGCCTTTGTGAAGCATATCAGACAGCATAAGGAGAGCTATACGGATTCCATCATCGTGCAGTATTCCTTTGAAAAGATACCGGGTAAAAATGCTTTTGAGCATGCCATGTGGGCATGGCATTATGATCTGGAGGAGGAAATCTGGGCGGCGGAGGATTCTCTGCGGGCGGTTCTGGCCGGTGCAGATACTTCGGAAATGCATCTGAGGGAATACTCCCGTTACTGGCACGGATATCTTCTATATATAAAGCCATTGCTGTTGCTGATTTCATGGGAACAGTTGGTGTGGCTGGAGCTTGTGCTGGAGCTTATCCTGCTGGCGGCAGTGGTTGTGACTGCTTTTCGGAAAAAATGTCCCGGTGTGGCTGTGGCTGTGGCGGCAGGACTGGTGTTTATGAAGCCGGAGCTGATGATGGTGTCTCTGACTATGTCCGTATGCCTGATTATTATGCTGGCAGCGGTGCTTGTTCTGCTTTTGAGGGGAGAGTGGCTGCGGGAGAAAGGTTATTTCCCGGAGTTTTTTCTGTGTATCGGTATTCTGACGGCGTATTTTGACTTTTTGACATATCCGGTGGCGACACTGGGATTTCCGCTGTGTGTGTATTTCCTGATTTCAGAGCGGGAGCGTATGTTCCCGGCAGTAAAACGTATCGTGGGCTACAGCTTCTGCTGGAGCGTAGGATATGCGGGCATGTGGGCCTCCAAATGGGTCATCGCAGATGTGACGCTGGGAACCGGCACCATCAAGGACGCGCTGTGGAATGTGCTGGGCAGGACTGAGGCCATCGGCGGACGGCCCAGACTGAACGGCGGACGGTATGTGATATCGCTCAATTTTCAGGAATATGACTCCCGGCTTTATGCGATTGCCGCCGGAGTATTGGCGTTTCTGGTGCTGGGCGCACTGGTGTGGGCGCTGAGCAGACAGCTTCCGGTAAAGCAGCTTTTGGAGACGGTACTTCCCTTTTTGGTTATCGCCGCGATTCCATTTGCATGGATTGTGGTGGTGCAGCATCACTCGGCGCTGCATGCGCGTTTCACCTTCCGCATTCTGGGGGTGGCGGCCATGGCGCTCTGCTGTATGGGCCTTCAGGTCGGGAGATTATGCATTCAAAAAACGGAAAAATCTTGCAAATATTGCCAATTGAATAAAAATATCTGGGAAAAGATATTGCAAATGCTGAAAGACCGTGTTATAATATGAGACGGTCTTTTTTGAAAGGAGGGTTTAACGTGAAGGTTAGATCATCAGTAAAACCGATTTGCGAAAAGTGCAAAATCATCAAGAGAAAAGGACGCATCAGAGTAATCTGTGAGAATCCGAAACACAAGCAGAGACAGGGATAATCACCGCTTAGGGCCGGTTTGGAAAGACCGGATTTAAGTCAGTGGGTTCTTGTCCTGTTGTTATGAGCGGCTGAACCGGATGCTTCGGGAAATGTGATTGGAAGTGTCTGATTTTCATATACAATGTGGGATAGAGCTTACGGGAGATTACTTGTTGATACCAAGACGAAAAGATTTTCTAAAATCGCAAAGTACGCAATTTAAGAAAATCTATGTTTCGTCTCAGAGAAATGTGCAGGCACATTTCTCCAGAAGAGATAAGAAATATAAAAGTCTTGGAAAGATCGGATGTGTGTCCGATTGGGTGAGAGCCCCAATCAACTTAGTAACAAAACAGGCGCACAAAAAACAGACCAGATCGTGCGCAGCGCAGACCGGGAGACGGATGCGCAAAAGAAATGGAGGAAACGTAAATGGCTCGTATCGCAGGTGTTGACTTACCTAGAGAAAAACGAATTGAGATCGGTTTGACCTATGTCTATGGAATCGGAAGGTCTACTGCCAACAAGCTTCTGGCTGAGGCAGGAGTGAATCCCGATACCAGAGTCAGAGACATTACCGACGACGAGGTGAAGAAGCTCACCGAGGCAATTGACAAGTTGAACGTAATGGTGGAAGGTGATCTGAGAAGAGAGATCGCACTGAACATCAAGAGACTGCAGGAAATCGGATGCTATCGCGGTATCCGTCATCGTAAGGGTCTGCCCGTTCGCGGTCAGAACACCAAGAACAACGCGAGAACACGCAAGGGGCCCAAGCGCACCGTGGCAAATAAGAAGAAATAAGCGGTAAGTTTGGTGGTGCGCTCGCGCACCGTTGCGAAGAAGAAGTAATGGAAGTAAGTTAATCACAGTAAGGTAATAACAACAAGAAAGTAGGTTAGTTTAAAATGGCAAAGAAAGTTGCAACAGGTAAAAAAGTTACAAAAAAACGTGTCAAGAAAAACGTTGAACGCGGACAGGCACATATTCAGTCTTCCTTTAACAATACCATTGTTACGCTGACTGACACTGAGGGTAATGCACTCAGCTGGGCAAGTGCCGGTGGTCTGGGCTTTAGAGGTTCAAGGAAATCTACTCCCTATGCTGCACAGATGGCAGCTGAGACTGCTGCAAAGGCAGCGCTGGTTCATGGTCTGAAGACGGTTGACGTATTTGTTAAGGGTCCCGGTTCAGGTCGTGAGGCGGCAATCAGAGCACTCTCTGCATGCGGCCTTGAGGTAGTAAGTATCCGTGACGTAACCCCGGTTCCTCACAATGGATGCCGCCCTCCCAAGCGTCGTAGAGTATAGTGTCAAATGTTGGAAGAAGGCGTCCTGAAGCGGGGCGTTGTAAACAGACAGGAAAGGAAATGAGAAAAAATGGCAGTAAATCGCGTACCGGTATTAAAGAGATGTAGAGCACTGGGCCTTGAGCCCGCATATCTGGGCTATGACAAAAAGTCCAACAGAACTTCCGCAAGAGCAGGTAAGAAGGTCAGCGAGTATGGTCTTCAGCTGCGCGAGAAGCAGAAAGCAAAATTTATTTACGGCGTTCTGGAGAAGCCTTTCAGAAACTATTATGAGAAGGCCGACAGAATGAAAGGCATGACCGGTGAGAACCTGATGGTTATGCTGGAGTCCAGACTGGACAACGTAGTGTTCAGAATGGGATTTGCCAGAACCAGAAGAGAGGCAAGACAGATCGTAGGTCACAAGCATGTGCTGGTGAACGGTAAGCAGGTAAATATTCCTTCTTATCTGATCAAGGCAGGCGATGTGGTGGAGATCAGAGAGAAGTCCAAATCTCTTCAGAGATACAAAGATATTATCGAGGTGACCGGCGGCAGATTGGTACCCGAGTGGATGGATGTAGATATCGAGAATTTCAAGGGAACGATCAAGAACCTTCCTACCAGAGAAATGATCGATGTTCCTGTAGACGAGATGCTTATCGTCGAGTTGTACTCCAAGTAATAGGCAGTCGAACTATCCACATAGAAAAGGAGGGTATTGGCAGTGTTTGATTTTGAGAGACCGAATATTGAGGTTGTTGAGATTTCAGAAGACAAAAAGTACGGCAAATTCGTAGTTGAGCCCCTGGAGAGAGGCTATGGCATTACCCTTGGCAACTCTCTGCGGAGAATTATGCTGTCCTCTTTGCCCGGTGCTGCTGTTAGTCAGGTAAAGATTGAGGGCGTGTTACACGAGTTCAGTTCCATACCCGGTGTCAAGGAAGATGTGACTGAGATTATCATGAATATCAAGAGTCTTGCGATTAAAAATTCCAGCGAGACCAATGAAGCCAGAACCGCTTACATTGAATTCGAGGGCGAGGGCGTTGTACATGCCTCTGATATTCAATGCGATCAGGATATCGAGATTCTCAATCCCGATCTTGTAATCGCTACCCTGAGCGGTAAGGATACCAAGCTTTACATGGAGCTGACCATCACAAGAGGACGCGGCTATGTGAGCGCCGACAAGAACAAACACGAGGATTTGCCTATCGGTGTGATTGCGATAGATTCTATCTACACACCTGTGGAGAGAGTAAATGTCACGGTTGAAAATACCCGTGTAGGCCAGATTACAGATTACGATAAGCTGACCCTGGATGTATTTACCAACGGGACGCTGATTCCCGATGAGGCTGTCAGCCTGGCTGCAAAGGTACTTAGCGAGCATCTGAGCCTGTTCATCGATCTTTCCGAGAACGCCAAGACCGCAGAGGTAATGGTGGAGAAGGAGGATGATGAGAAGGAGAAGGTGCTGGAGATGAGCATCGACGAGCTGGAGCTTTCCGTTCGTTCCTACAACTGTCTGAAGCGCGCTGGTATCAACACGGTAGAGGAGTTGACCAACAAGACTTCCGAGGATATGATGAAGGTTCGTAATCTGGGCCGCAAGTCCCTCGAGGAAGTGCTTGCAAAGCTGAAGGAGTTGGGCCTGCAGCTCAATCCCAGCGAGGATAACTAGAATTTATTCGGATTCAAAAAAGAATGTTCCCGTGCGGTAAAACCAAAGCGTACGCGCGGGGTATCTTCTAAATGGGCAATTGAAAACAAAAAAGATGTCTGAGACGTCAAATGCATTCGGTAAGTAAGTCCAAAGAGCGTGGCCGGATGTACCATGAATGGAGAAAGGAAATAATATTATGGCAAAGTACAGAAAATTGGGCAGAACCTCTTCACAGAGAAAGGCATTGCTCAGAAATCAGGTTACCGCACTGATCAATCACGGCAGAATCGTTACCACCGAGGCTAAGGCCAAGGAAGTGAGAAAGATTGCCGAGGGGCTTATCGCTCTGGCAGTGAAGGAGAAGGATAACTACGAGACCGTGAAGGTTACCGCAAAGGTTGCCCGCAAGGACAAGGACGGCAATCGCGTAAAGCAGATTATCGACAAGGATACCAAGAAGGTTCTCTCCGAGACGCATCGCGACAAGGACGGCAAGATTCTGAGAATCGAGAACGGTGTTACCGTTACCGTATACGATGAGGTGGAGAAGGAGATCAAGAAGGATATGCCTTCCAGACTTCACGCAAGACGTCAGATGCTGAAGGTGCTGAATCCCGTTGTGGCTGTTCCCGCAGATGCCGCAGGCAAGAAGAAGGGAACTAAGGCGGTTGATTTGGTTGCGAAGCTCTTTGATGAGTATGCTCCCAAGTATGCAGACCGCAAGGGCGGCTACACCAGAATCGTAAAGGTTGGCCAGCGTAAGGGTGACGCAGCTATGGAAGTTGTTCTGGAGCTGGTATAATCAGACTGTATAGTGATAAGTGATGTAAATGGAATCGGCTGGGCCCATTGGGCCGGCCGGTTCTTTCTTTTTATTGTATAATGAAGTCAGAAGAAATTGAAAGAGGGATTGCCGTATGAGGAAGTTCAGTCGTATATTTGTCATAACATTATTGTCGGTCATGCTGATGACGGCCTGCGCTACTGGAGAAGGAGAGGAGCAGGAGAAGGATTATGGAGTATTTCTGAGCATAGATGCCTCTGAGATGCATAAGCTGGAGGGATATCGCACAGTTGTGATAGATGCGCAGTATTTTTCGACTGATGATATTGAGACGCTGCATGAGAATCAGACCACGGTATATACCTATCTGAATATTGGCTCGATAGAAAGCTTCAGGGAGTATTATGAAGAGTATCGGGATATTACTCTGGGAGAGTATGTAAACTGGGAGGAAGAACAGTGGGTTGACGTATCGGATGTGCAGTGGCAGCAATTTATGCGGGAACTGGCTGTATCCTTGTCAGAAAAGAGAGTTGACGGATTTTTTATAGACAATTGTGATGTGTATTTTCACTATCCCGATGAAGAAATATTTTCCGGCCTTACTGCGATACTGAAAAGTATCATGGCATTGGAAAAGGCTGTGGTCATAAACGGGGGCGAAACCTACATAACTGCCTATCGGCAGGCCTATGGCTCGGCCGAGGACATTATGACAGCGGTGAATCAGGAGGAGGTCTTTAGCAGCTATGACTTTGAGAGGGCTTCTTTCGGGCGGAATACAGAGGAGGAGCAGGCTTATTTTTCGGAGTATGTGGAGGCGTGTAAAGCTGACGGAATGGAGGTCTATCTGCTGGAATACACAACTGATAAAGCGCTAATAGCGGAGATTCAGGCATATTGTGAGGAAAAAGAATTTCGGTATTATATAGCGGATTCCATAGAGCTGGATTAGACTTGTTGGTAACTATTCGGCTTGGAATATTGTGTGTACTGTTTAGACAGTGTCAGCCGGAGGAGACGGGGATGGATTGGCGGCTGGTTTCGGTTGGGTGTTTTCTAATAGTGCTGTGATAGAATCCTGCAATTTGCGGGTCGGTTCTAAGATGCATCCATGCATCATAGAACCTGAAATGCGCATCCGTGCGCATTTCACCCTGCTTTCCAACGCGCACTATAAGAAAACGCACCAACCTCCGCCAATGCCTGCCAATCCATCCCCGTCTCCTCCGGCTTCGATACTGGCTAAAAGTAGCACGCGCAATTTTTTAAGCTGAATAGTTATGTAGTTTAGTGTGAAAAATGGAAGATGTGATTGAAAAAACAGTACAATAAAGTATAATTTATATCAGAATCGTGATATATTAAATGATTGGCACAGAAGAGTGAGGAAAGCTGTATGGAGTAAATGCAGATTTACGCATTGATGTGTTGTGGGAAGGAGGTATATATGCGGCAGCTCGGCGAACATATTTGGGGGAGAATTACGGCGGTGATTATTTGCCTTGTTATAGCAGTTGTAGCAGGGATTTTAATATGGGCGGGTGTGAAAAGCAACCGTGTCTCTTTAGAGAATTTTGTTGCCACTCCCGTGTTGTATCAGGAAAAATCCGTGCCCGTGGAGTCTTCGGGCGCTATACCTGACACGGATTCCAATGATGAAGGAATGCAGGATTTGGAGAAGGAGCCAACAGTTATTAATTTATAAAATGAGCAAGCGATAAAATTTTTTGTGATGGTGGTCGGGCGGCTTGCTCAGGGCGTTTTCTGAAAATGCTGGTAATCCTTGGAGGAATTCCAGTTGCCGCCCCAGATAAAGCCATGCTCGATAAAGAGCTTGTAGCATAAATCGTTTTCGTCGATCTTATATGGAAAGTTCACATTTCTGTCCGCGTAGGGGGCGGCATCTGCAGGGGATATGCGGGTGCTGCCGTCTTTTTCATAGGTCACATAAGGATTGTAAAAGGGATTGATATCCAGCGCCAGTCCGAGCGCATGTTTGGAAAGGCTCGTTGTGCCCTCCACCACGCGGTAATTAAAGCAGGAGGTGTTATTGTCCTCCATGGAGGCGGTATCATCCCCGGCATATTCGTCGATCAGGCGCACTTTTTCCAGTTGATATTCGTTGCGGTAGAGCTCATAGAAGATATCAAGCAGGTCTGAGGCGATGGCGGCGTTGCAGATCAGTTCGCCCTCTGTGGAAACGCCTTCGAAATTATAGTGCAGAATGTGGATATAGCGCAAATCTTCATAGCTGACGGCGGGAGCGTCTGCACTGTCCTCGCCATTGACTGCCGGATAAGATATCCCGGTGATGTAGCGCTGTAAATTCTCGGACAGAGGCTCGCAGTAAAAGTCCTCCATCACGATGCCGGAGGCATTGACATAGGTGATGCGCTCCTCAAGCATGGCCTGCCCGTCCGCGCCGCCGTTTAAGAGCGCGCCGACGAGGGTGGTGACGGGGGCAGTTGTATCAATGCTGTCACCGCCGGAAACCGCGTCGCCTGCTGACAAATCGGCTCCGCTGACATCCAAAGCGCCGGTTCCATCCGAAGGGTCGGATGCCATATCTGTTTCCGATTCTGTATGCTGCTCCGGGTGTTGTTTGGCGTATTCATCCAGTGTCATGGAATTTTTTTTATGCACATGGGTTGCAGTTCCTACTACCATAAGAAGAAGGAACAGGATGCCTATCATCTTGATCAGTTTATTTCTGTCTATCTGATTCATATAAAACCTCATTTGCCCGCCTTGACGGGTGTTTTTAATCAAATTTATGCTTTATTATAGCATCTATTTTATTCTTCGGCAACCTGAGCGGGGGAGGCTCTTTTAAGCGCCGGTATATAACTTCGATGATTTTGTCAAAGCCCTTGCTAATCGTTTTGGAATGCAGTACGATAGAAAAAGAGCGGAGGAAGTTTTACATGAGAGAGAAAATGGGTATGGGAAAAGGCAGAGTTATATTAAAATCATTACTGTTCTTATTGGCGGCGACATTATTGTCCGGTTGTGGCACCGATACCGGAATTGATGCTGGAATCGATGCTGGAATAAAGGAATCGGAAATTTCTGTAGAGGTTTTGCCGGAGCAGGCCGGGCAGAAGACTGGAGCCGAGCAGGAGACGGGGGCTGAGCTGGCGGGGACGGAGCAGAATGCCGCTCTGTATGACAGGAGCCCCGTGTCCTATGATTTGTCGGCGCTGCCCGCCACGGAGAACAGGATGTATGCTATGTGGGACGGCAAAGTGTATTTCAGGCAATATACGGACGAGTCTTTTGAGAAGGGCGGACTGTGGGCGGATTTCAAGCCGATTGCGGGTGTGGAGAAAGCGCTGATGTGTATGGAGCCTGACGGTGGGATCGTGCAGACTGGTACGGATTACGGCGACGGTTCGATGTTTATAGCGAATGGCAGGATTTATTCTCAGCGCTGTCAGGAAGAGACATACAAAGTATATTCCTGCGGACTGGACGGGAAGGATGTGGAGGAATATAACTCCTCGTATGTGCTGGCTGCAAGGGAAGGCAGGATTATCTGTCAGACCGCGGAGGGGGGACTCTCTTATATCGATACAAATATTGATGCGAAAACCGGGCGGGAGCATGTTTTAGTGGAGGAGTCTGCGTATTATCTGGATGCCACGGAGGAAGAGGTCTTTTTTTACGGGTATCAGAAGAGCAAAGAGACAGAAAGCCAGGAATTGGTTCTGTGTGCTGTGGACTATGAGGGGATGGTCTCGGTATTGAAAATGTTTACCCGCCAGGAATACTTGGATTGTATGGGGCAGGACGAATTGTATGAGTATCCCATGGATATTCCGTATTTTAAACGCTTGGGGGATACGCTTTACTTTTCTGCCGGTTCCTATAATGGAAACGCACATATGTATTCCGGGGGGCCTATTTACAGTATGGAAAAGGATGGGAGCAGCTGCCATGTGGAGGCGGTTTCCTATGGGCAGTTCTTTTATCTGTACGATGACGGAGAAAACAGGATTCTTTACTATAAAGACCCTGACATTCGGACAACGTCGGAGGACACGGGAATCCGGCCGGTTAATCTGCGCGGGACAGCGCAGCCGGACATTGTTCTGCCGCAGCCCTATAGTGCATATGACGAGCCTTATGTGCATGGTGAGAGCAATTCCATTCTGTGGTATCCCGATACCTCCGGTGTCTGCTATGTGCTGCTTACCGAGGAGGAGAGCGCTGCGCTTTCCATCGATGCCTATGTGGACGGCAGTTGGATGCAGGCGATAGAGGATATCGAATATGTGGATGGGCGGATTTTTTTCACGGTCACGGATCTGACCTATAATCGGGACAGCAGCATTGGCTGGCGGGACTATTATGACAGGGGCCGCAGCGCATGTTATTGCAAAGACACAGAAAGCGGGGAAATCCGTCTGCTCTATGAATATTGATAGAAGTTTGACAGGAGAAGTCAGTGCCTCTCTTTTTGGTGCAGGTATAGAGAGGATTTTTTGGATTGGAAGCTTTATAATTACTGTAGGCGGATGTGTGACAAAGGAGAGATTCTCATGGAATGGGTAGAAGGTTTAAATCAAAGTATGAATTATATAGAAGAGCATTTGACGGATGAGATTGATTATGAGCAACTCGGGCGGATTGCTGGTTGTTCCACGTATCATTTCCAGAGAATGTTTACCTATATGGCAGGAGTTCCGCTGGCAGAGTATATCCGAAGGAGAAAAATGTCTTTGGCAGCAGTGGATATACAGGGTGGGGAGGAGAAAATCATTGATATTGCGGAAAAATACGGGTATCAGTCTCCTACCGCTTTTAACAGAGCCTTTCAGTCCATCCATGGAATCGCTCCGTCGGCTGTCAAGGGGGAAGGTGTGCCCGTGAAGTCTTATCCGCCGCTCACATTCAAGATTATAGTAAAAGGAGCGGAAGAAATGAATTATCGAATTGAGACAAAAGATGCTTTTCGGATTATAGGTGTATCTGCGCCGCTTGACCGTGATATTGAGAAAAATTTTGCGGTGGTTCCCAATCTGTGGCAGAAAGCAGTAGCTGACGGAACGATACAGAAGTTGGCAGGTATGATGAATACTCCGCCCATGGGACTTTTGGGGGTAAGTGCATGCAATGACGAGGAGCAGTGGAAATATTTCATCGCTGTTTCGAGTACCAGAGAGGTCGATGAATTTGAGGAGTACCTTGTGCCGGCGTCCACCTGGGCGATTTTTCCCGGATCAGGAACCAATCAGTCCATACAGGAGTTGGAACAGCGCATTGTAACCGAGTGGCTGCCGACCTCAGGATATGAATATGCCAATGCCCCGGATATTGAGGTTTATTTAAACCCGGATCCGCAGAACGCACAGTATGAGGTGTGGATACCCGTGATGAAAAGAGAGTCTATCTGACAGCGGTGATCCGGTCTAGATTGGATATTCCCAGAGGGCTGCTTTTTCTGATCCGATACCCTTGTTTTTTTAATTCTCTGATCAGTGTTCTCAGATAAAAACCATGGGTGATAAGATAGCAGTCCTCCTGGCGGCTTTCCAGCAGGGATATCAGTTCTTTGGCCCGGAGGATTGTCTGGTGCCTGCTTTCCGCCTGTCTTTTGCTCTGTAGGAACCACTGGAGCCTGCCCGCGATATTCCATAGCCAGAGCGGATAAGGCTTATCCGTATCTTTGAACGATTTTAGCGGAACCTCATTTAACAGTGGCGTTTTAAGGAAATCGGTCTTTTGAAATATCCGGCAGGCAGTCTCATAGGTTCTTGACAATTCGCTTATGTAAACCGTGGCTGTATCATCGGGCTCAATATATTCCCCGCCGGAAGTGACAATTGGACACTGGTCGTATTGCATGCACGCCAGATCATAGGCGGAGGAATTATATTGTCGATTCCAGGACATATCAACTTTTTCATGTCTGATCATTATAATTTTCATAAAATTTTTTCTAGTTGAATTTATACTTTCTCCATATACACAAATCTCAATTCTTCTGTAACCTGTTTCTCGTCAAAAATTGTATAGCCAAGTTTCTTATACAATGCTATATTCTTTTCACTCCTAGTACTGGTAAACAACTCGTATCTTTGCCCCGGATAGTGCTTTTCCATTTCAAGCAAAAGTTGTGTCCCTACCCCTTGTCCCTGTTTTGATGGATGAACTATTAATTTCCCAATATAAACAGTCCCGTTATCGCAAAATGCTCTTACAGAACCTATGATGGTTTTGTCTTCATCTAACGCTTTTAAAATAATGCCTCTTTGATATTCGTTTTCCACATCAATTAAAGTTTGCTTTAATGGCGGAATATCTTCGTTATCAAAAAGCCTCGCCTCACTTTGATAAGCAAGATACTGCAAGTCAAGTATTTCTGATAGATCTCCTTTATCGGCCTTTATTATATAAATGTTTGAATTATTGTATCTTAATTTCACTATCATACTCCCCTGCCGGAATCCCGGTCTGCCTTTTCCAACCACATGAACAGTATACTATGCCACTTCATATAATTCTACATTTTCCGCAATCAAATTTGTAGAAGCGGATGGAGTTTGCGTTCATGGTTGTAAATTTCCGGGGAATTTAGTACAATAGGAAACGGATGGCAAAAAGTCAGGAGACGACAGAAGTCAGAGAGCAATGGGACGCGCAGAATGAGGCATGGTAAAAAGGACAGTATGAATATCATAAAGACTCAGAATCTCACTTATGAATATATCCGGCGGGATGAAGAGGGAAATGTGGAGGGCATCACCACGGCGGTGGATCATGTGTCTGTGGATGTCCGCCCGGGGGAATTTATTGCGATTCTGGGACATAACGGCTCAGGCAAATCCACGCTTGCGAAGCATATCAACGCCATATTATACCCCACGGAGGGCACGGTGTGGGTAGACGGCAGGGATACCTCTGATGAGGAGTCAATCTGGGAGATCCGTCAGACGGCGGGGATGGTATTTCAGAATCCCGATAATCAGATCATCGGCCAGGTGGTGGAGGAGGATGTGGGATTTGGCCCGGAAAACATAGGAATTCCCACAAAAGAAATCTGGGAGCGGGTGGAGGAGAGTCTCCGTGCGGTAGGGATGTATGCATACAGGAAGCATTCCCCCAACAAGCTTTCCGGCGGGCAGAAGCAGCGTGTGTCCATCGCCGGAGTGCTAGCCATGCATCCCAAATGTATTATATTGGATGAGCCTACCGCCATGCTGGACCCCAACGGCCGGAAGGAAGTCATTCGCGCCGTGCGCGCCCTGAATGATGTGGAGAAGATGACGGTTATTCTGATCACGCATTATATGGAAGAGACGATACACGCGGATCGGGTGCTGGTCATGAATGCGGGAAAGATTGCCATGGAGGGC
>JAIDDH010000142.1 GCA_029055435.1 Acetatifactor sp. | reverse complement strand
GGTAATAAGCAATAGCATTTTCCGTCCTGCCCTCCGATACCGCCTTATCGCCCAGGGCAATCAGCTCCCGCTTCCAGTCCTCGCTTGTTCTGATCTTAGGCCCCACAGCCTTTATCTCTTCCAAATCGCCACCGTCCCACATGACGACACGGTTCAGTTGGAAATCAAAATTACTCTGCTCATTGAGCTTATATACGCCTTTTTTGAATTGAATTTCCATAAAACAAAACCTCCCTGTATTTACACCTATGGCATATTTGTCCGTAACACATATCCCATAACTCTATAATACAGAAAGGTCTTTTTATCCACTTCTAAATATCTGCTATTCTATGCAAACAATAATCGCCGCTCAGGTCGCGGGCGGTAATGCCGAACATCTTCTTGTTGACTGTTGCAAAATGCGACGGGGTTGAAAATCCGGCTGCAAGGGAGGCATCTGTGATGGATTCCCCATCTGCTATCCTCATATAAGCAAGAAACAGTCTCCGGAACACCAGCCAGCTCGAAAAGGCTATCCCAGCCTGTTCTCTGAACAGATGGGAGAACCGACTTTCCGACAGCCATGCCGCCCCGGCCGCATCCTTCGCTGTCACCTCATCTTGCAGATGTTCTTCCGCAAACCTCATTGCAAGAAGAATTCTTTCATCCGTAATCCTGCTGCCAACTTCCTTTATCCCTATCTGCCCCATTGTTTCCCTGAAAAATTTTCCGTAATCCTTTACCGGATCTCCGGCGGTAAGCGTCTGATAGGACAGAGCAATACCCTCTGCTGTCCGCTCCTCCAGCACCATAAACCTCCGCATCCGCTCAGACACCGTGGATGTAATATCAAACAAGAACACCAAAAGCGGTTCTCCGAAACTCTCTACTGTATGAAGCATTCCCGAAGGCAATATGGCGCCGCGGCACATCACGGTTTCCTTCTCCGTAATGACACGCATATCCCCCCGCAGCCCCACCAGGACATGACAGGCAGAGTGGCTGTGCATTTCCGGATTTCCATATCCTGTTTTAAGCAGCAGATGGTTCTCTGCCAGATAAATCTCTGTCATTTTGCCTCCCATTGTCCGATATTCACACAGACCACACCCTCATGGGAAAAGAATTTATCCAGATCCTTTGTATCAATTCCCAGCGCATCTATGATCTCCACTGCTTTCTGAGTATGGATTCTCGCATCCTTCCTTTTTGTTTCATTTGCTCTGATTGCATCAACAGTCTGCCGTTTGACGCCATATCCCTTAAGATAAATCTTCCGCCCGGACGTAGGACCCTGTGCAGGCTCATAAAGAATTTTTCGGGATTGGGGTAATGGTGAAAGCTCATGGAACAGGTGACCACATCAAAGCTATTGTCCTCAAAAGGCAGATTTTCACAGGCGCCTGCGACAAAGCATATTCCATCTATATGCTTTTTGTTTGCGGTTTCTATCATTTTCTCCGACAGATCACTTTGCAAAAATCATTTTGTCGAATACAGATGAAAATCACATTTTCCCCCGCCTGTTCCCAAGGTCTGACTTCTTTCAAAGGTTATTCCGTCAAGATGACCGTATGCATAAACATCAATATCGCAGAAAATGCGGGTCAACTCCCCGCAGCCCTCAGCATTGCAGTATTTCACATATGGGCAGACTGTAACGTCCATTTGATAGCATTTTGAATCCGCTCTGTAAATAACATGCCTGAAACCTGCGTCAGAACCAAATCCCGACCTGCAGCCTGCTGCAAAGCCTTTGAGAAAAATTGCCTTTCCAAAGGGAAACTTTACCACATGTTGAAATAATTTTACGGTTTTTTCTGCAGCGGCAGTCTCACCCTTTTCCATTATCTCCATAGCCATGTCGCTGTGATTTTCAAGCAGCGATTTGTAAACTGCAATATGCGGGAAAATAAGATTTGTATGCAGCTGCTCCTTTGGCGGAATATTTTCATATCGGGAAAGAATTTCTCTTAACCTCTCCCTTGCAGTATCCCATATTTTTTCTGTTTCGGTATCCCCCAGAATAGCAGCGACTGTCTTCTTGATAATTCTCATTTTCTTACTTTCATCAAGTATTTTGATATGCTCCTGCATAACGCTTAAATCTCCAACTTTCGTTCTCTGTCTGCTGTTACATCCATTCCTGAATTGCTTTTCTGACTCTCCGGTCAATATCCACACGGGTTTCTTTACATTCCTTCGGATATTCTCTTGCTGCTTTAAAAGCCATTTTTACGAACATCCCTGAGAAAACAGGCACCATTGTTTTAAGCATGCCTTCCGGAAATACAAAGTGTGTCCCATGCTCATATGTTGCGATTTCCACTTTACAGTCATGAGGATATTTTTTCAGTCGTTCTTCCATTCTGCTTATATATTTCACCGTATCCCATAAACAATCGTCGGAAGCGCCAATCAACAGCAATTTCCCCTTAATCTTCTCAACCTGAATCATTTCCTCTGGTCTGTGGGGATGCGCTTTTTCAGAATCATCAAACAGCTTCCATGAATTAATCATATCCCCGGTTCTTTTACTCTCAGCCGCTATAACCCTCCAATAGTCCGGATGTTTGTAAACAAACGGCATAAAAGGAAGCGGCTCACCTTTGTAGGTGAACAGGGATTCTCCCTCTGCCGGCCATTCCTTACATCCATCTTTTTTGCCCCGCATAAATCCCTGCCAGACAAAATCGCTTGGCGTCATTCCTATTGTCAGGGTAATATCATGAAAATAAGAGGCCGCTGTCAAAGCAAGCGTTCCTGTTGTGGAAGCGCCTACGATGCCGATCTTACTGATGCCGTTCTTTTTCAGCCACATGATTGCGTTTTCTATCCTCTCAAGAGGATAATTATGATGCCCGTAATCTTTTTTAGCCGGAGACATTGACATGACATTCACCCCAAGCCTATGAAGCCACCTGACACCGCTTTTGGCCATGTAATCTTCAGGGTCATCTCCGAGCATCAGGATTATTGCGGCATCACTATTGTTTTTGCATTTCCAATAGACTCCGTAGAAACCATCCGTTTCCGTCTCAAAATGTACTTTTTTCATATTTACATTTTCCTCTGTTTCTTTTTATATCCGCAGTCACAGTACGGTCCGCTGGAAGCCAATGTATACTCCCGGACGAAGTCAGCTGCACCGCCCGCTTCGCTCATGGTGTAATCCATCTGGCACATGGCAGGGACAAGGTCGTACAGCCCAAGCTCCCGCATCAGGGTGCAGATGCCGCAGACGCTAAAGCGGGCTTCATAACCGCTGCCGTCCGGATAAGGATAAAATTCCATGTTCCACGAATAAGGATTTCTGTCTGCAGCCTTCAGCCGCTCAGTGGCTTTCATGGAAGAGATGTCCTTATCAGAAAACTTGGATTTCCCGTTCTTACGGCAAAACCACTTCATAGCAGGAATCATCATGGAGCCGGCGTAATATGTTGTCAGCCGTTTTACATCAGGTTGCTCCGGCATATTCAACACAAAGGCGGCAAGCAGGACGCAGTTGACGATATTCATTTTGAAACGGTCTTCCTTTTCAAATTCCGGCAGTCCGGCAATGATCTCTTTATACCGTGGTTTTGCTTTTACAGCGACTGTTTTTGCCGCATCCCTGTCCAGTCCAAACTCCGTAATCAGATTCTGTTCAAAGGATTTTCTAAATAGCACCCACATCCCCATGGGCATTCCAATGTATTTCATATACAAGTCCCCCTAGCTCTCACCATTCGCTTTTCCCTTCCTGCACCGGAAAGCTGCCATGCCCTCCACGGTTTTCACTTCCGCTTTCCGGTACATGGCTTTCAGCCGTTCTCTCAGGCTTCCCACCGTTTCATAGGGCGGCGTAAAATATCCCTTTGGCGTGTAAATTTTATCAACCAGAAAATCTGTCCGTTTATTCTCACCTTTTATATAAAAGCAGCCGCAGAAAATCCCGCCCGGCTTCAGGACACGGAAAATCTCACTGTATGCCGCTTCCTTGTCAGGGAAAGCATGGAAACCATTCAATGACAGCACCAAATCAAAACTTTCGTCTTCAAAGGGCAGCTTCCCCACATCCCCCTGCATAAAGCGAACATTCTTAAGGCCGCGCCTCTCTGCCTGCCGCTTTGCCCGTTCCATCATATCCGGGGAATAGTCAAGGCAGGTGATGTCTGCACCCGGCATCGTTTCATACACTGGCATGCTTAAGATCCCCGTTCCCACCGGCACTTCCAGCATTTTGCCGCTAAAATTCTTCGGGATACCGGACAATGTCAGTTGCAAGTAATGGTCATTCTTTCTCTTGTCCATGTTCCACACCAGCTTGCACACTGCTCGCCCCGGCAGGGTGGAGCAGGTGATCATCCCGTCATAGAAGGTCGCATCCCCTCCGAGGCTTTTGTAAGCGCTTTTAATTTCTTCATGCCTTCCCTGTCTTCCTTCCACAGGCATACTTTTTCTGAGAGAATCCCATACAGGAACAGATATGTCCGGCCTTTGCGCTCGCAGTTCCTCCCATGCCCGGTCAAGCATGGTCATTTCACTGACGGCATGGGCGCAGTGGTCGGTGGCCGCCAGACGCCCCAGCGGGGTTTTGCACATCACATATATGACCGCGCTCCACAGCTTTCTTTTAGGACCGACTGTAAAAAAGCTCTCATCTTCTGCAGGTCTTATGGGATAGCCCAGCGCTTTCAGCAGCGTAAAGCCTTCCGCTGTGGCATCCACCATTGCTTTCCTCTGTACTCCCGACGCCTTTGGCAAACTACAGTCAACAGCATACGATACATAACCAATCGGAAGGATCTCCGCCATATGGCATTTCAGCCAGGCATCCATCTGGTTTTCCCATGACAGGCTGCATCCCGAATCTGAAAACGCTCTTGATATACGCTCCCGGAACGCATAAGACAGTTCTCCATCCCTTCCGCCTACCGTCAGATGGGCGCGGGTATGGATGCTGATGACCTGCCCGTTCTCACGTCTGCCTCCCGCTGTCATAAAGCCAAACGCAGCCTCTTTGGGGACCGGGGAATCAGCCTGTGCCGCAGTTTCCGTTTTTTCCGCCCACGGATTGTTGCCTATGAAAACAACATAACGGCTCACATTTGCGGCAATCGCCGGAAGGACATCCGGAACCTGGTCTGCCTGCATAACAACAAAGATGATGTCATATTCATCATCGGGATTCAGGCAGCCTGTAACGTTAATTTTGTCCGTCGTAGTTTTCCTTTGCAGATAATGCCGGATTACAAGCCCCCGCTTTTCAAGAGTATCCCTCCATTCCCCTCTGGCAAGCAGCGTTACGTCATTCCTGCCTTTTTTCAGCACATGAGCCAGTTCACAGCCAATCACGCCTGCACCATAGATTAATATTTTCATGTTCCAAAACCTCCTCGTTTTATAATCCACAACACTTTCGAACTTCCTCTACCCATCTCTCCGGATAGCAGATTACAAACCTGTGCCTGCATGATTTCACCCTCTAAATGCAGAGAACAGTCCTTTTTTCTCGTAAGGTTCACTGCTTACCGATACGGCATCATAACCCGCTTTTGCAACCACATCTTTCAGCCCCTGTTCCGGGATATCCTGCTCTGCAATGATAACTGTCTGTTTCTTTGCATGCGAGCTTGACACCTTCTTTACCTGAAAGGCATTCCTCACTGCCTCGTTGATATGTGCCTCACACATTCCGCAGGCCATTCCTTCTATAGCCACCGTAATCTTAACCATAAAACGTCCTCCAATCGTTATTCCAGTGTGAGTTAGTGTATGCTAACCTATGTTTTTAATAAATGCGGCCACCTTATGTTAGTAGCCGCTAACTTTGTTTTAAGTATACCCCCTCCGATTTGCTTTTGTCAATGGGATAGAAAATCGCACAATCAAATCTGTATTTCCGAAATTGCAAAAAGCACGGCTTCACCGCTGATTTTAATTCGCCCATTTCCTGTCATATGACAATGGAGCGTACCGCCACGCTTCGATGCCTGATAAGCAATAATAGTATCTTTATTTAATTCTTTTGACCAATAATCCGCAATTTGACAATGGGCAGAACCACAAACCGGGTCTTCTGGTACCGCCAGCTTCGGACAAAAACTACGAGAAACACAATCAATATCCGTGCCTTTTGCAGTAGCATTTTGAATCCTGCCTTCAATTTTCATAAGCAGGCTTGGGTCTGGATTCATATCCCGGACAATTTCATCACTCTCAAATACACAAATCAAATCAAGTCCCAAAATCGCTTTGATTGGGCGGCTGCCAAAGGCCTCTTCCATAGCATCCGTAACCGGAATTTCTTTTAATTCATAGGTTGGAAAATCCATCTCATACAAATCACCTTTGCGGACAACCGTAAGCCTACCACTTAAAGTATTGAATTCCACCTGTTTTGCATCTTGCTCATAATAATTTAAAATTACAAAAGCAGATGCTAACGTAGCATGACCGCACAATTCAACCTCTGTGCCTGGTGTAAACCAACGAAGATGATATCCTGCTTCTTCTTTTACAAGAAAAGCCGTTTCAGACAAATTATTTTCAGCGGCAAGCTGCATCATCCATGTTTCTTCCGGCCACTTATCCATAACACAAACAGCGGCCGGATTGCCACTAAATATTTTATTTGTAAAAGCATCAACAATATATTGTCTCATAGAAGTTTATTCTCCTTAAATTCTGATTTTCCAGTCAGACGGGCCTGAATTAGTCCGGCTGCTGCCCGTCATGCGCTTTCCATTGGCAATCCATTACCTGCATATTTGTAAATATCGCTTTAAAAGAAGAATTTTCAGGGGAACAGGCATAAATGCCAAACTGTATTTTGCCTTTTCCTCTGTTCATATGGCAAATGCGCATTTGACTAAAGGTTATTCCGTCTGTTGAACATTCAATACAATAATCGTCCTCCCTACGGCTGAGCCGATACCACATTGATTTTACCGAAGCGTCTATAACCGTTGTCGCCCAATCCGAATAACCATTATTTGTCACGACACTCCCCAGATGTTGATAGGTATCGTTTTCATATTCAACAGAACCTTTCAACCAGTTTTCGCTATCCAGATACATTACGATGCCGCACTGGTCAAATCTTTGATGACTTTCTTCAAATTCTGTCCTGACAACAAAACTGAAATATTCCTCTTCTGTTTCCATTTGTAAGACAGGTGCATTATCATTTTGGAAATGGTAATATGTTCTCTGCCATAAATCTGTATATGGCCTGGTAATGATTTCAATTCTGTCATTTTCTATTTTGTAATCTTGAGGCTCTCTCGTCCATTTAAACTTTTTTATATCCATAAATGCGCTCCTCATACTTAAATGTTCAGAAGCAGTACCGCAATTTTGATTTGTTGCTGTCAACGACATAGACATTATAACACGCAACCAACTGAATCACAATGACATACTTTTGCATTTTGGCGCACCTGGCTCTTCTCCCAGCCGTTAGACGGAAGCAGCGAATCTACTTTATTGGCCGACCATGATTTATATAGCTGCTGCCCGGAGCACTCTTGCCAGCTTCCTGCAATTATGCTATTATCACAGATGGTATCTCGTCCGTGGACAGACAAAAATAAACATGAATTAATTATAAACCGGCAAGGATGATCAGTATATGGAAAATCTGAAAAACAAAAAATTGTTTTTATTTGATATAGACGGCACACTGGCCGTGGGAGACACGCTGCTCGACGGCAGCAGAGAACTTTTGGAATACATCGACGCCATAGGCGGAAAGGCCTGCTTTATCACCAACAATTCCACCAAGAGCGGCGCAGACTATGTGCGTCGTTTCCGGGAAGTGTTCCATCTGCAGACCACGGAGGAGCAATTTGTCACCTCCGGCTATCTGACCTTGAAATTTCTTCTGGAAAATTACATGGACCAAAAGATATATGTGCTGGGCACGGCGTCCTTTATCGCCGAGCTTCGCAAAAATAAACTCACCGTCACAGAGTGCTGCGAAGACGGCATCGCCTGCGCAGTAGTGGCCTATGACAGTGAGCTCAATTATGAAAAACTGACCCAGGCGAGCAAAGTCCTGCTCACCATGGACGTACCTTTTTATGGCACCAATCCTGACCTGCGCTGTCCCATCGACTTTGGCTTCGTGCCCGACTGCGGCGCCATCTGCCGGATGCTCACAGACACCACAGACAAACAGCCCACTTATCTGGGCAAACCAAGCCCTGCGGTGGTGGAACTGTGCCTGTCGCGTTTCGGCTTCACCAAAGAACAGACTCTGGTGGTGGGGGACAGACTCTATACGGATATCGCCTGCGGCATCAATGGCGGGGTAGACACCTGCGTACTCTTCACCGGGGAAGCTAAACCCGAAGATATGACCGACACAGAATATCCCGCAGACTACGCCTTTTCTAATGTAAAGGAGCTGTGGGCTGCCTGCGCTCTCTCCTGACAAATGACCCCTCGATTTACTTCGACAGCAAAAGTCCATACTTTTCTGAGCGTCCATAGAAATTTCCTTCCATGGTTCCGAAAATTATAACACACCCTTCTCCACAATACCGAATCCCAGAGGATAAGGCCCTGTGTGTACGCTGATAGTGGCGCCGATCTGATAAATGGGAATATCCTCGATGGCATAGCCTTTTTCATGCAGAATCTCCAGCGTCCTGTCCCGGAAGGCTACCGCCTCCTCATAGTCATAGCCAAAGCCTACCGCAAGGCTGAAGCGCTCAAACCCGGCATTCTCTTCCTTCAAATAATTCAGCAGCAGATCGATACACTTTCCTGTGGTGCCCTTACGGCTCCTTCCGATACCGGAAGGAAAAATCTCACCCTGTTTCAAAGTGATGACCGGGCGGATACCCAGCACACTGCCCGCCACTCCGGCCACCTTCCCGATGCGGCCGCCATGCTTTAAATACTCCATATCTCCCACCGTAAAGAAGATACGTCCAGTGCTCTTAATCTCCTCCAGACGGGCCACAGCCGCTTCATAATCTGCGCCGCTGTCTCTGATGTTGGCAGCCTCCAGCACATAAAGCCCCTGCAGAACCGTATTGATGGTGGAATCAATCACTGTAATCTGTGCCTCCGGATACTCCTCCAGCACCATTTCCTTCGCATTCATGGCCGACTGATAAGAGCCCGAAAATTTTGTTGTGATACAGATGCAGATGACAGGAGTCCCCGCCTCCGCATAGGGCATAAACACATCGATAAAATCCTGCACGGAGGGCATGGAAGACTTGGGAAATATCTTTGGATTATCCACCATTCTCTGATAGAAATCCCGGATACCTACCTCCGCAATCTCCTTCTCATAATGCTCATCGTCAAACGATACATAAAATGGAACCACTGTGATATTTTTCTCGGCAGCCAGCTCCGGCGGCAGATCGCAGGAACCGTCAGAAATAATGTGAAATGCTTCCGTCTCGTTTTTGCTTATATTTGCCTTGTCGCTCATGATATTGCAGACCTTTCCTATCCTACATTTTCTTATATTATCGTGTCAGTCTCTGTATAATAATATATTTATACCACGTTTTGCATTAAATTACAACATCAAATCGAGTGAATATTTCAAGAAATGGTTTTGAAAACCACTTGTAAAATTGACTTGCAAATCCCTTCAGACGTGCTATAATAGATTTCATGGAAGCATAGCTCAGCCGGGATGAGCGTTCGCCTCACACGCGAAAGGTCAGGAGTTCGAGCCTCCTTGCTTCCATTTTTTATGTCCTCTGAAACCCTGTGAATACTGGATTTGGCGGACTTTGACGATAACCGAAAATTTCATTCTTCACTTTGAGAAACAAGCTTTAATAACCCATCTGGCAACAAAGTTTTGACTTTAGAGCATTCATAATTCCTAACATTCCCTGTTACAATATAGTCTATCTGATTACGGTTTGCACAGCTAACAACAACCGCATCCTCATAATCTTTTATTTCTGATGATAACGCTTCCTGGCAATCACCAAAAGTTACATCTAAAATGTAAAACAACTCATACAGCTTTGCCATAGTATTCCTATCCTAATATGTATTATGCAGATTCTTTCTTGCCAGATAGTAAATATCTGTAGCCGAGCTTGCTGTAATATATATATCCTCTACTTGATTAGCAGCCAACATAAATATCTGCTCTGCCGCTTCCCTGAAAGGCTCCTTACCAGTCAAAGCATCAATTATGATATTTGTATTCACAAGTATTTTCATTACTTAGCGTTCAATCTTTCTGCTTTTTCATCTTCTAAATTGGCATCTTCAGGCAGTATGCCAAACAACGACTTGGCCGTATTTACTCTGTTCTGATTAGGATTAGTCAGTTTTGCAACAACTTTCCCATTTTTCGTAATATAAATATCTTCATTGGCCGAAAGCAACAGGTATTTCCCTAAATTCTGTTTTAATTCCGTAGCTGTAATGGACATGTCAATTCCTCCTTTCGCACGATTGTTATATATTAATCGCACAATTATGTAAATATATTTGTGCGGTTATTGGTATAAGTTTTTTATTTGAGTCAATAAAATTAATGTTTTATTCTGCGAATAATATTCACTTTTAGCCGCGACCAAGCGGAGCATCAGAATTATTTATTCAATTAAGAAAGCCAGCCATTAGGATAAGTGTCGGAAAGCACATAGGGAGAATCGGACTCTCATTGTTCGAGTGGAAGTCGGGCGTCTTATAGTTAGATGATATGTGCGAATTATTTACAATGATACTCTATTCAATTTTGCCGATATATTATATAATAA
>JAIDDH010000141.1 GCA_029055435.1 Acetatifactor sp. | reverse complement strand
TATCAGGCTTCCGCGCTGATGATGGCGATTTATTTTCAGAAGATGACGGAGGCGGAGACCCATGCGCTCACCATGGCTATGGCGAAGAGCGGCGATATGCTGGACTTGTCCGGGATTCATGGCGTCAAGGTGGATAAGCACAGCACCGGCGGAGTGGGGGATAAGACTTCTCTGGCTCTGACTCCCATGGTGGCAGCCTGTGGAATCCCGGTGGCGAAGATGAGCGGAAGAGGCCTTGGGCACACCGGCGGCACTATCGACAAACTGGAGAGTTTCGCGGGATTTTCCACGGCGATCTCTACGCAGCAGTTTATCGACAATGTCAACCGTATCGGCATTTCCATCATGGGGCAGACTGCGGATCTGGCTCCTGCAGATAAAAAGCTGTACGCATTGCGGGATGTGACGGCCACGGTGGATAATCTCTCTCTGATTGCAAGCTCGATCATGAGCAAGAAGCTGGCCGCGGGCGCGGATGCCATTGTGCTGGATGTAAAGACGGGCAGCGGGGCTTTTATGAAGCGTGAGGAGGATGCGCTGGCACTGGCGAGGGAGATGGTCTCCATAGGCAGAGCGGCGGGAAAGAATACAATTGCAGTGATTTCCGATATGGATCAGCCCCTGGGGCGGGCGGTGGGCAATGCTCTGGAGGTGAAGGAGGCCATTGCAGAGCTGAACGGCGCAGGACCGGAGGATTTCCATGAACTCTGCCTGACACTGGGCAGTCAGATGTTGATCGCAGGAGGAAAAGCGGAGGATGAGACCCGGGCGAGAGCTATGCTGGAACAGGTGATATCAGACGGCAGTGCGCTTCGGAAACTTGCGGAGTTTGTGGAGGCGCAGGGTGGGGACAGCGCGGCGGTGTACGAACCGGAACGGCTGCCCAAGGCTCATATTTTGCGGGCGGTGCCGGCTCCTCGGGACGGTTATGTGCAGCATATTGCATGTGATGAGGTGGGCGTCTGCTCATTGATTCTGGGCGGCGGGCGCGAGACCAAGGAGAGTGAGCTGGATCTGGCTGTGGGACTTGTCCTGGAGAAGAAAGTGGGAGATTTTGTGAAAGCGGGAGAGCCTCTGGCTTATCTGCACGGCAATGACGAGGACAAATGTCAGGCGGCTGAAAAGCGTTTCCTGCAGGCTTATGTGATTGATGACGAGCGGCCGGACAGAAGCGGATATAAGATAATAAAAGAGATTATTTAGTCATGGATGTGCCTTGCGCGACATACCATGTTATTATGAAAAACGTGTCTAAGTCCAATTCAAAAAATGCAAAGCAGGCAGGTGCGGCGCAGCCAGGAGCGGCGCAGAAGAAGGCGAAGCTTCTGGAATCGCTGCAGCTGCCGCGTGATGTCTGTATGGGAGCGCTCAGGGTGACGCTCACCGGAAGTACGGAGGCGTGGGTGGAGAATTACAGGGGGCTTTTGGAGTACTCGGAACAGTCCATTCTTCTGCAGGGCAAGACCTGCCAGGTCCGTTTCGAGGGCACGGGGCTCACGATTGATTATTACACCAACGAGGATATGAAGATAAGCGGCTGTATTCAAAATGTCCGATATCTGTAAACGATGTGCGGGAAGGGGAGAAGAGCATGCTTGATATCTTGAAATATATCCGGGGCTATCTGCGCATCCGTGTCAGCGGCTTTTCCCCGGAGCGCTTTATGAATCTTTGCAGTAATAAGGACATTCTTTTGTGGGATATTGTGCAGCAGGATGACGGCTATATCATGTGCATCAGCCTGCACGGCTTTTATAAGCTCAAAGCCATCGTGCGAAAGACCCGAACCAAGGTAGTCATCCTGGAGAGATGTGGACTACCTTTTTTTATGTTCCATATGCGCAGGAGAAAAGTATTTTTGGCAGGGCTGATTCTGGCGGTGGGATTTTGGTATCTGTCCGGCTGGTTTGTGTGGGATATAGAGATAACGGGAAATTATCGGATTACCACGGATCAGTTGGAGACTTTTTTGCAGGAGCAGAATATCAGGGCAGGGATGCGCAAGGAGCAGCTTGATATAGGGGAACTGGAAAAAGAAATCCGCAGGAATTTCCCTCTGGTGACATGGACTTCCGCGAGACTGGACGGCGCAAAGCTCTTGATCTCTATCAAGGAGAACGACGCGCCGATTTTAAGCGGGGAAACAGCGGGACATGAGCCGACAGGGACGGATCTGGTGTCAGAGTTTGACGGCACCATTGTGGCCATGGTGGTCAGAAGCGGTGTTCCCAAGGTGCGTATCGGAGACACCGTGGAACAGGGAACGGTGCTTGTGGACGGCAAGGTGCCGGTCTATAACGAGGACGGCACGGTGCGGGAGTATATTCTCACCGATGCGGATGCGGACATTGTCATGGAGCATATCGCTACTTTTGAGGCCACACTGCCATTTGATTATATTGAGCGGGAGTATACCGGCCGGGAGAAAACGCAGACTTTTTTCCGGGTGGGAGATGGATTCGAAGGAAAAATTCCCGTGGAGAGCCCGTATCTGTCCTATGATAAGGTGATGAGGCAGAGCAGACCGGCCTTGTTCGAGAAGCTGAATATCCCGGTTTTTGGCGGTTCCTACGTCTATAGAGAGTATCAGAATGTGGAGCATGAGTACACTCTGGAGCAGGCGGAGGAGCTTCTGCAGGAAAAATTATTGCTCTTTCTTCAAACTTTCCAGCAAAAAGGGGTACAAATAATTGAAAAAGATGTTAAAATAGATACATGTGACAGTGGCTGGATCCTGCAGGGGGAATTTGTGGTGCAGGAATCGGCGGGAAAACAGACTGCCACGGACAAGGGCGAAGAGATTATCAAGGGAGAAGAAATTATTGAGGAATGAGAATTTAGACGAAAAGACCTTTTCCATCCACATGGAGATGCCGACGGAACATATGCAGAAGATTTTTGGCGCCCAGGATGCTTATCTGAAAAAGCTGGAGCGGGATTTTGAAGTGTCGGTGGTGGATCGGAACGGCTGTGTGGTGA
>JAIDDH010000140.1 GCA_029055435.1 Acetatifactor sp. | reverse complement strand
AAGGTGCTGCCGGAGAAATTGCCCTTTCCGGTAACAGTGATCTTGGGTGCATTCTTGGGAGCGTCCTTGACAGCGTCCCCTTCCTTGCCCCACTCGCATGCTTTGATGTTGTTGCTGTATTTTACGGTATAATCCGTACCTTCCACCAGACGCTTTCCGTTGTTGGACACCACGATGGCAGGCTTGATGGCGCTGCCAGTGTAGGTGTAGGTCTCGTCGGGATTTTTCAGCCTCACATGCAGTCCCACCTCATTCGGGTCAATGACGTCATCGCCACCGGGGCCGGGATTCGTGCTGTCGTTCTTCCACTTGGCCTTGATGGTCATGCTTTTCGTCGGCGTATAGGGCAGGGTGATCTCCTTGCCGTCTTCATCCACCCAGCCGAGGAAAGTGTCTCCCTCTTTAGTCGGTGTGGGAAGATCCTCTTCCGTAATCTGTTTCCCCTCCGTCAGCACAATTGTCTTTACCGCCGAACCGTTGGCCTGATCAATCGTGATGGTATAAATCGGTATCTCGCTCTCGCCCTCAGGAATAACTATTATGGCAAACAGATAATCACTGTTATTCCCCTTGACAGTATGTTCTCCCGGCTTAAGCTGCGCCTCTACCACACCGGGAGTTGACGTACAAGTGCTGCCGTCAATATTTACCTTCACACCAGTAGCATAGTTCCGAATCAACAATACCAGCTTCGCACTCTGCGTCGTGGTAAAAAACGTGATCTCTGTGGACTTATTCAATACAAGTCCTTTCCCCGTATATACCTTTCCATCATACTCTACGGTTTTGCCGCTGTTGCTCTTGGAATGCATCTCTCCGGTAATGGCAAAATATTTGCTGGAAAGCCCACTCTGAGTAAAATCATGAATAATCTTTTCGGTCCCGATGGGCGTCCCGCCATGGAATATCTCCTCCGGTCCTTCCCCTTCCGCATACCACTTGCCCACAAGGGTCATGTCACCGGTCACCTTGTCGGAGAAATTCCACTTGACATCGCCGTGATACCAGCCGTCAAAGCTCACCTTGCCCTCGGGAATCTTGGTGGGATTCTCGGGCTGCGCCACAGTCTGGTTCACTTCCACGGTCACTGTCTTCACCGCCTCCCCGTTGCCGGGATCAAAGGTTACGGTGCAGTTAATTTTCGTGGAAGCTCCCATGATGCCGCCCACGAATTTCAGTTTGGATGTATAGCCCTTCAGTGCCTCCTGCAGCTTCACATCCACAGCATAAGATGTATCTGCCTTTTCGTTGTCAAAAGACCATTCAAAATCACCGCCGCCCAGACGTCCGGCATATTCGGCTACAATCTTCGGAACCCCCTCTGCGGGATCCGCCTGATAGGTGTAGAAATCATCTGCGGTGTCAAAATTATTGTAGATATTGCCACCCGTCCATCCCTCTTTGAACTTGCGGGTCTCCGATGGCAGAACGGTCTTCACCGTATCCGGCACAATCTCGTCCCTGCTCTCAGCCACATAGGCATCGAACTCCACTCTGTCGTCCCAATCTGTCTCAGGATCATCCTGCGCCTTGTAGGGCATAAACCGCGTCTGCCCCTCCATATAGTTGCCGTAGGCTTTGATGATGCTGCCATCCTCCTGAGAGAATGTGCCGCTGCCGCCGCCATATACATCAGAACCCTGCATGGAGATCATCATAGGATATTTGCAGTTCCTGAAATAGTTATTCTCGGCAAATATAGAACCGCCTCCCCCAGCGCCTCCGATTCCGTATTTGGAATTGCCATCATAATAGTTGTTATAAATATGTGCGGTATAGAAACGTACCCGTGGATGTCTGGAATCAGAATGATCGTACCAGTTGTGATGATAGGTAATATGGTACTCTTTATCATGCCCCTCCTCGAGTCCCAACAAATTACATTTGCCGGAATCCCAGAAATGGTTATAGGAAAAAGTCACATAGTCCGACGATTTGCAATCCAGAGCGCCATCGCCCTTTTTCTGATCGTCATCGCTGCCCTCTTCCCCATAGAACATATCGCAGTTGTGAACCCAGATATGGTCATTGCCCTGCACCAGACTGACATTGTCTCCCTCACCGCTGTTACAGTTCATGAATCCCAGATTGCGCACCTCCAGATTGGAGCTGTTCTTAATACTGATGCCCCAGCCGTTGACCACGGCATCCTCACCCACGCCCTCAATGGTAATACCCGGCTTATTGGTTGTGCTCGTCTCCACCGCCAGATCACCCGAGGACAATACCGCCGGGTCTGTGATATTGCCAATGATGCGCACGGCCAAAGGTCTGCTCTCCTGTGCATTTTTATAGCCGTTAAAAATAGCCTGAAGTCCCACACAGGGATTGGCGCTGGCACCCGCCACCTCCAGTCTCACGGTGTTCTTGGTCTCCTCTGTGATATAGATCACGCGGGCATTTGCCTTCAGAGAACCGTCCTCTTCATAAGCGCCTGACGCGGTACCGTTCACCCACGCATAACCGGAGCGGTCATGAGCCGTCACCGTGACTTCCTCAATTGCCTCCGCTACTGTGCCGGTCTGATTTCTTGCGGAGTCAAAGGTACCTGCTACGATCTTCAGATACCAGGTACCTGCCGTAAGTCCCAAGGCATCCGCCCGGATATAATCTCCGTAACTCCGTATCAGTTCATCGTCAATCTGCGTCCACTCTCGTTGCAGTGGCTCCGACTCGGACGCTTCCTTCACGTCCCGCGCATCCTGCGACGTGCTGTCCTGATCTGCCACCTGCGACACATAGACCAGATAACCGTCCGCTCCGGCCACAGGTTTCCACTCCGCATAGGCGCCCTCCTCGTATCCTTCGGCCCGCGTCACTTCAATAGCTTTCTGCGTCGCGCCGCTTCCGGCCTCTTCTGCTCTGGCTGTCAATATTCCTCCATCCTGCAGAATTCCCTCCATAACCAGAAGGATGGCCAGAAGCCATGCCATACTTCTGGCGATAGTCTGGTTTTGTTTTTTGCTCATGCTGTTCTCCTTTCCCGTCTGCCTAAAGTGCCCAATCCAACAGATATTTCTATATATATTTTCATTATATCGTATTTCCTGCATTTTTCAATAATTGCATTTATTTTTAATTGTATGATTGCTTCCCTGTCACCAATGAGCAAAAGCGACGCGTGCCTCCCCGGGCACGCGCCGCTTCCTCCTGAATTATTTACCTTGTTTTACATATAAAGCATTCTGTCGTACATATCGCCTCAAAATCCAAACAAACCTTTGAATGTACCTGCATTTCCTTTAAAGAGTCCTCCCAGCAGTTCGGGCAGGGTCTTCAGATTCTTGGCCACGATGCTGAATTTTGCAGTCTTGCTGCCCACATACTTGGTGGAATCTTCTGCCGCCGT
>JAIDDH010000014.1 GCA_029055435.1 Acetatifactor sp. | reverse complement strand
ATGGCATATATCATCGCACTGAATCCTAATCTGTTGACAAATTTCGGCGCGGAGGGCGCAGCTTTGTGGAACGGTGTGTTCATGGCAACATGTATCGCCTCCGCGGTGGGTATGTTCTTCATGGCCTTCGCCGCCAACAAGCCTTTTGCCATGGCGCCCGGCATGGGACTGAACAGTTTCTTTGCCGTTGTTGTCACCAATATCGTTGCACTGACCGGTATGAGCTATGTGGCTTCTTTCCAGGCCGCGCTGTGCATCATTCTCGTCGAGGGTCTTGTATTCCTTGTGTTGTCCGTGCTGAATGTGCGGGAGAAGATTGTTGAGGCGATTCCTCTGGGAGTACGTCTGGGGATTGCGCCTGCCATCGGATTGATGCTGATGAATATCGGCGTGGGATCCAATGTAGGCGTCTATTCTGAGAATGGCGGGCCGTTTTATGCCATGAGAGACTTTTTCGGAGCGCTGACTCCCAGTGTTGCGAAAACCAATATGGGTTCCGGTTACGCTGTAATGGTTCTCACGGTGGTTACTATGTTCATCGGTCTGTTTGTGATCGTGATTCTGGCTCAAAAGGGTCTCAAGGCCGCTGTTATCATCGGCATGCTGGCAGCCAGTATCGTATACTGGGCCGGGGAGGCTCTTTTCCTCGGAGTAAATCCCTTTGCCAGTCTCGCGGGAGCTTCCTTTATTCCGCCTTTTGCGGATATGGCGGCAACTACGCTGTTTAAGTTCAATTTTGCGGGCTTTGCACAGATCGGCTGGTTTACTGTGGTTACTTTGATCGTGACATTCTGTATCATCGATATGTTTGACACTATTGGCACACTGGTGGGTACTGCGAGCCGCGCGGGCATGCTGGACAAGGAGGGCAAAATGCCCCAGATGAAGCAGGCTCTGCTGGCGGACGCCGTGGGTACTGTGGTGGGTTCTGCCACGGGTACTTCCACCGTCACCACCTTCATCGAGTCGGCATCCGGCGTTGAGGCTGGTGGACGCACCGGTTTGACGGCGCTGACCACGGGTATCGTGTTCCTGGCATGTATGTTCCTTGCGCCCATCGCGGCGATCATTCCCGCGGCAGCTACATCTTCGGCTCTGATTTATGTGGGCGTGCTGATGGTCACCGGATTAAAGAATATTGATTTTAATGACATTTGTCAGTCTGTGCCTGTGGCTTTGATGCTGATTGCCATGCCTGTATCCGGTTCCATCGGACATGCCATCGGTATCGGGCTCATCGCTTACACCGTAATCAAACTTTTTACCGGAAAGGCAAAGGATGTGTCCGTGCTCACTTACATTCTCTCTGTCATATTCCTGGTGAAGTTCTTCCTGGTGGCATAACGCGGTATCGGTATAAGAGAGGTATATGCATCTATGGAATATCTGGCACTGGCAGCTGCCATGCTGCTCTTTGTGATTGTGATTTTTGTCCGGGAGGCCGTGCAGGCCGGAAATCGGAAAAAGCGGTTTATACAGTCGCTGTATGACAATTTCGGCATGCCTCCCGGCAGGAAGTATACCCCGGAGAACAGCGCGCATATCCCGGGTTATTATCAGCGGCACAAAGAGGAAGGGCAGTTGGATGACATCACCTGGAATGATCTGAATATGGATGAGATTTTCCGGCGGATCAATGACACCCATTCCGCCACGGGAGAAGAGTATCTGTATTATCTGCTCAGAACGGGCAGAAGCCGGGACTGGCTGGAGCATTTTGAGGAGATGGCAGGCTGGTTTTCAGAGCATGCGGATGAAAGGGTGCAGATACAGTTCCTTATGAGCGAGCTGGGCTATACGGGAAAGTATTCTCTTTATGATTATATAGAAAATCTGGATTATTTAGGTGAACGGAGCAATGTCAGACATCATCTGGCAAACGCTCTGTATGTTCCGCTGCTGATTCTCATACCCTTTCAACTGCCTATGGCGCTCATGGGTATGGCGGTGTTGAGTGTGTATCAGATTGTCAGCTATTTTAAGGACAAGCGGGAGATGGAGCCCTATATCACCAGCTTTGCCTATGTGACCCGCCTGCTTGAGATTGGTGAGAAAATCGGTAGAATGGAATTGCCTGTCTGTGCAGGCGAGCTCTCTGACATGAGGAGCTGTATCCAGAGTCTGAAAGGCGTGCGGAGCGGTTCCTTCTGGGTCTTTAGCGCAGGGAGCAGTAAAACCGGCGGCAATCCGCTGGAAGTCATCATGGATTATATCCGCATGATTTTCCATGTGGATTTGATCATCTTTAATAAAATGCTGCGGCAGCTGCGCAGGCATGTGGCGGAGACGGATGCACTGATTTCCCGGGCGGGTCTTCTGGAGGCGGCAGTCTCTGTGGCCACATTTCGGGCTTCTCTGAAAAACGGCTGGTGCGTGCCGGAGCTTTTGGATTCAGGACTTCAGATTGTCATTGAGGGAGGGTATCATCCGCTGCTGGAGCAGCCGGTGAAAAACAGTATTTGTGCGGAGCGGGGCGTATTGCTCACGGGCTCCAATGCCTCCGGGAAATCCACTTTCCTGAAGATGGTGGCTGTCAATGCGATTCTGGCGCAGACGATTCACACCTGTACGGCGGATGTCTACCGGGCTCCGTTGTTTGCAGTGTATTCTTCGATGGCGCTGAGGGATGATATCTCCGGCGGGGAGAGTTATTATATCGTGGAGATCAAGGCGCTAAAGCGCATTCTGGATGCGGTCTCAGAGGAAAAGCGGGTGCTCTGTTTTGTGGACGAGGTGCTCCGCGGTACCAACACAGTGGAGCGCATAGCGGCCTCCACGCAGATTCTGAGAAGCCTTGCAGGCAGGCAGGTGCTCTGTTTTGCGGCGACTCATGATATTGAACTGGCGGAACTTCTGCGGGAGGATTTTGATAATTATCATTTTGAGGAGGAGATCAGGGACGGAGATATCTCCTTTGAGTATCGTCTGCTGACAGGTAAATCCACCACAAGAAATGCCATACGGCTGTTGGAAATGATGGGCTATGCGCCGGAGGTCACAGAGAGTGCGATGGAGAGCGCCCAAAGATTTTTGGACAGCGGCATCTGGCAGACTTGACGGTTTTCTCCAAAAGTTTTATACTGATTACAGATTTTTCGGCGGAATATGCCGGAGAGGTATTAACAGGGAGGTATAAATATGGGATTCATAAATGCTTTTGTGTCTTATCTGTTATTGCTACTGGTTTTTGTGGCAGTGGGCGGAGCTGCTGTCTTTCTCGGGATTACGCTGCGCAGGAATGCCAACGCGAAGGCGGAGCAGGCAGGGAATGCAGAGAGTGCGGAACAGGCATAAGTGAAACCGGAATAAAAGCGGGGCTTTCCGTCGGGGGGCCCCTTTTTCTGCATTACAGGGAAAACGGATGAGGAGGAGCGTCAATGGGCCGCTATCATACGGTGTTGTGGGATGTGGATGGCACTTTGCTGGATTTTATCTATTCTCAAAGATATGCCATGACCAGATGTTTTCAGTCGATCGGGCGGGACATTACGGAGGAGATACTGCAGCGCTATCGGGAGATTAATGACGGTTACTGGAAACGGCTGGAGCTGGGTGAGGTGACGAAGGCGGAGCTTTTGACAGGGCGGTTTACCTCTCTGTTTGAGGAGTATGGCATCACGGGAGTGGATGTGGAGGCTTTCCGGGAGGAATACCAGACTACTTTGGGCAGTGTTTATAAGTATACGGAGGATGCTCCGGCTGTCTGCAGAGCGCTGTGCGGGAAGGTGCGGCAGTATGTGATCACCAATGGCGTCACATCTACCCAGGAGAATAAGCTGAGGCTCTCCGGGCTGTATGACCTGATGGACGGTGTTTTTATCTCCGAACAGATAGGGACACCAAAGCCCCAGAAGGAATTTTTTGACTATTGTCTGAAAGCCATGGAGGCATCGGGAGTGTCTGTCTGCAAAGAAGAGCTTCTAATTGTGGGGGATTCCCTCACCAGTGATATCAAGGGAGGGTGTTTAAGCGGCATTCCCACCTGCTGGTATCGCCCCGAGGATATTTTTGAGCGGGATGCGGACGCTATGGCCGATTATGAGCGGTACAGGCCGGATTATGAGATCAGCCGTCTGAGCCAGATTTTTGATATTCTGGATATAGAGCGGGAAGGGCTATGAGTATACTATGGCGAAATCGGAAGGACAAAAGCTGAAAATATTGCATATCCTGCGGATGCTGGAGGAGTATACGGATGAGGCGCATCCCATGTCCACGGCGGAGATCATCAGACGTCTGGAGGCGGAGGGAATCTGCTGTGAGCGCAAGACAATCTACAGTGATATCGCCAGTCTGACAGACTTCGGCTATGATATCATACAGGTGTCCAGCCGCAGGGGCGGGGGATATTATCTGGCCAGCCGGACATTTGAGCTGGCGGAGCTGAAACTGCTGGTGGATGTGGTGCAGTCCTCCCGTTTTATCACGCCAAGGAAGTCCAGAGAGCTGATAAGCAAACTGGAGAAGCTGGCGGGAAAGCATGATGCCGGAAAGCTTCAGAGACAGGTTTATGTGGCCGGGCGTATAAAAACTGAAAATGAGAGCATTTATTACAGCATTGACAGTATTCACAGAGCGATTCAGGAAAACAGACAGATTGCATTCACCTATCTGGAGTGGAATCTGAAGAAACAATTGGTCCCCAGAGGCGAAAGGCGCAGGGTGAGTCCATGGGCTCTGATCTGGCGGGAGGAAAATTATTATCTGGCGGCATGGGACGCCGGGGGCGGTGTCTTAAAGCATTATCGCGTGGACAAGATGGGCAGTGTGGAAGTGCTGGAGGAAAAGAGAGAAGGGCTGGCACAGTTTGAACAGCAGGATCTGGCCGCCTACACGAACCGTACCTTCGGCATGTACAGCGGGGAAGAGGAGACCGTGACCATGCGGTTCCCAAACCGGCTTGTGGGTGTGGTGCTGGACCGTTTCGGCAAGGAGGCGGACATCCGTCCCATGGAGGATGACACCTTTCGTATCCGGGCGCGTGTGGCTGTCAGCGGACAATTTTTCGGATGGCTGTCCGGTATCGGCCCGGAGGCTGAAATCGTGGCTCCTGAACAGACCAGAGAGCAGTACAGACACTGGCTTGCAGAGATATTGGATAGATTAAATTAAAGAGATTAGAATAAAGAGATTAAATAGAAAAGAGGATGAGGGATATGCAGTTTGCACCGTCAAAACGAATGGAGGACTTTGAGGAGGGAATTTTTCAGGTCCTGAACGAGAAAAAGCAGGAGGTGGAGGCTCAGGGCGGGAAGGTCTATAACTTTTCCGTGGGAACCCCGGATTTCAAGCCTGCGCAGCATATTATGGACGCGGTCTGTGCGGCGGCTTCCAGACCGGAAAATTTTAAATATGCTCTGAAGGATCTGCCGGAATTGACCGGTGCGGTCATTGAGAGGTATCGGAAGCGCTACGGTGTGGAGCTTACCCCGTCAGAGATCATGAGCGTGTACGGTTCCCAGGAGGGAATCGCTCATATCGGTCTGAGCCTGTTGGATGAGGGGGATGTGGTGCTGGTGCCCGATCCCGGCTATCCTATTTTTGCCATCGGCCCTGCGCTGGCAGGGGCGGAGCTTGCGTACTATGAGCTTTTACAGGAGAATGATTATCTGCCGGATCTGGAGGCATTGGAGAAAGTACATGGCATTCACGGGACAGGAAAAAAGGCCAAAATGATGATTGTGTCTTATCCGCTGAACCCTATCTGCAAGGCCGCTCCGGATTCCTTTTATGAGAAACTGATTCCGTGGGCGAGGAAGAATGAGATTCTGATTGTTCATGACAATGCCTATTCAGATATTATCTATGACGGCAGAGTGGGGCGCTCGATTCTTTCCTTTGAGGGGGCAAAGGAGGTGGCGGTGGAGTTCTATTCCCTGTCCAAATCCTTTAATTATACCGGAGCCCGGATGGGATTCCTGGCGGGCAATGAGGGCGTGGTACAGAATTTTAAGAAATTGCGCTCCCAGATTGATTACGGAACCTTCCTTCCGGTGCAGTACGGAGCGATCGCAGCGCTCACGGGGCCGGACGATATGGTGAGAGCACAATGCGCGGAGTACGAGAAGCGGAGAAATGCGCTCTGCGACGGATTTACGAATCTGGGCTGGTCTTTTGAGCGCAGTCAGGGCACAATGTTTGCCTGGGCGGAGATTCCCAGCCGCTTTGAGGGGGACGATGTGCGTTTTGTCATGGAGCTTCTGGAAAAGACAGGCGTGCTCTGTACTCCCGGGAGCAGCTTTGGAGAGCTGGGCAAAGGACATGTACGGTTTGCGCTGGTGCTCACCGTGGAGGAGATTGAGGAAGCACTGGAAAAAGTTGCTTCCAGCAATATCCTTTTATAACAAATTAAAGTCAGAAAAGTGAAGTCAAGTGAAAAATTACGAAAAGGTGTCTAAAATTAAGACACCTTTTTTGTTAGTTTTTTAGTGCTTCATTCCGTTGACAATTGAGAGATTCTTTTTTATACTTGTGAATAAGCGGCACAATATCTCGGGCTGCAAAATAAAATAACACTATATATTGTATTCGGAATTGGATGAAAGAAGGAAAGAGCATGAGCAGTAATTTTGGTCAGACAGCCACGACAAATGTAAATTTTGGCTTGGAGTACAAGCCGGAGCGCACCGTCTATGTCATCAAGAAGGACGGCAGCAAGGAGGCCTTCAATGTGCAGAAGGTTATCAATGCGGTGGGAAAGAGCGCCTACAGAGCGCTGACCAGATTTACAGAGGAAGAGGAGAGAAACATCTGCCAGTTTGTGGTGGACAAGGTCAACGAGCTGGATGTGGATGAAATCCCCATTCCCATCATGCACAATATTGTGGAGAGCGCCCTGGAGCAGGTGAAGCCTGTGGTGGCCAAGAGCTATCGCGATTACCGCAACTATAAACAGGATTTTGTGCGCATGCTGGACGATGTATATAAAAAGAGCCAGTCCATCATGTATATCGGCGACAAGGAGAATGCGAACACGGACTCCGCTCTGGTGTCAACCAAGAGAAGCCTGATATTTAACCAGCTCAACAAGGAGCTCTATCAGAAGTTTTTCCTGACTACAGAGGAGATACAGGCCTGCAGGGACGGTTATATCTATGTCCATGACATGTCCGCCAGAAGAGATACCATGAACTGTTGTCTGTTTGATGTGCAGAATGTCCTGACAGGCGGTTTCGAGATGGGCAATATCTGGTACAATGAGCCCAAGTCTCTGGATGTGGCCTTCGACGTCATAGGCGATATCGTCCTGAGCGCGGCCAGCCAGCAGTACGGAGGATTTACCGTGCCCAGCGTGGATCTGATTCTGGAGCCCTATGCGGAGAAATCCTATAAGCGCAATATAGAGAAATATAAAAAGCTCGGAATCGACCAGAAGACCGCGGAGGAGGAGAGCTACGCAGATGTGACTAAAGAGTTTGAACAGGGCTTTCAGGGATGGGAGTATAAATTCAATACTGTGGCGTCCAGCCGCGGCGACTATCCTTTCATCACTGTGACGGCAGGCACGGGAACAGGCAGATTTGCAA
>JAIDDH010000139.1 GCA_029055435.1 Acetatifactor sp. | reverse complement strand
GTCGTAGATATCGTCTCCAATCTGTGCCATGACAGTCTCCACGCCCGCAGCCACAAAATCCTGATTCTGCTCTTTGTCCGTTTCCACCTGTCTGGTCACCCGCGCCGTCAGAGCACCCAGCTCCCGGCCCGCATCCCGGATCAGTTCCACATTAAAAAGATTTTCCTCGTCATATTTATCGACAGCCGCCTGTAAAAGCTGCTGTACCTCTCCGGCGCTGCCGAGATTTACGATATACTCATTTACCTTCAATGTATAAGAGCGATGCATGGTCTCCCGGATGCTCTTCTGCAGCACCTCGCTCATGCGTGACTGCAAAAGTTCGTCCCTGTCCAGTTTTCCCCAAAGGACCTCTTCCCCCTGCACGGTCAAATCCGCGTCGATAAAGATCAACCCTTCGCTCTGCGCCGCAATTTCTCTGCGCACCTCCACCAACAGCCTTTCCGCCGTCTCCTCGTCCGCCGTAGCACCAATCTCCACACCGTTCAGAACAATATGAAAATAATTCTCTCCCTGGGAGGAAAATCCCTGATAACCGTCCAAAAACAGCATGCAGATAAACAGAGTCAAAAGAGTTGCTTTTACATATGTAAATTTTATCTTCAAATATTTTATCTTGGTAAACTTCATGCTTATTCCTCTGTAACATTTTTGTAACACTTTGCGACTAAACATTTTTATTCTATCAATATTTGTACGGCTTGTAAAGCGGTTATTTTCAGGTTATACTGGTGTTATGAGCGATACTGTTATGAGTGATAAAATAATTTTTCATATCGATGTCAATTCTGCATTTTTGAGCTGGACTGCCCTGGATCGTCTGGCCGCCGGAGACACGGTTGATCTGCGCCTGATTCCCTCCATCGTGGGGGGCGACACCTCCACCCGCCACGGCGTTGTTCTGGCCAAATCCATTCCCGCCAAAGCCTACGGCATCCAGACCGGCGAACCGGTGGTGAACGCCTTCCGAAAATGCCCCAATCTGGTGACGGCAGCTCCCGATCACGCAAGTTATCGGGAATACAGCCGGCAGCTCGTGGACTTTCTAGCGGACATCTGCCCCGATCTGGAACAGGTCAGCATCGATGAGTGCTATATGGATTATACCCCCATCGCGTCAAAATATTCCTCGCCGGAGGCGGCAGCCGCCCATATCAAGGATTCCGTGTACGCCAAATTTGGTTTCACTGTCAATGTGGGTGTCTCAGACCGGAAGGTATTGGCAAAGATGGCCTCCGATTTCAGGAAACCCAATCTGGTGCATACACTCTACTGCCGCGAAATCGCTGAAAAGCTTTGGCCTCTCCCCGTGGGACAATTGTTTTCCTGCGGACATTCCAGCGCGGAGACTCTGAAGAAACTGGGCATCCGCACCATAGGCGAGCTGGCATGCGCAGACCCGGGTATTTTGGAAGCGCATTTAAAAAGCCACGGTCTGACACTGTGGAACTATGCAAACGGGCGAGACGACTCTGCCGTGATTACCGTGCAGGCGAAAGCCAAAGGTATCGGCAATTCCACCACTCTCTCCCGCGATGCAGTCACCGCGCAGGACGCCCGAAAAGTGCTTTTGGAGCTGGCCGAATCCGTCGGAAGACGCCTGCGCTCTGCCCACTGTATGGCGGAGTCCATCTGCACCGAAATCAAATACAGCAACTTTCAATCAGCGTCCCATCAGATGGTTCTGGACGTCCCCACCTCCTCCACGGATGTGATCTACCGGCATGCCTGCATCCTGTTCGATGAGCTCTGGAACGGCTCGCCCGTCCGTCTTCTGGGAGTGCGCGCCGCCAAACTTGTGGAAGAGGACGCTCCCATACAGCTCAGCATCTTCGACTATGAAGCGCCTAAATCCGAGAAACAGCAAAAACTGGACGCCGCGCTGGACAGCATCCGGGCTCGCTACGGCAAAGACGCCATAAAAAGAGGGAGCCTGTTAGACTCCCCCAAATCCTGACTGTCTTTATTTCCGATTTACTTTTTCCAGCCTATTTTTTGCGCACGCTGTAGCCGAAGGTTCCCAGCTTCTCTCCACAATCGAAATAAGTGCCATGGGAATACACGATGGGCTCCGCCCTGTCCAGACAGAACTTGCGGTTCTCATCCATGTACTTTTCGTCTGCATGCACAGCCACCACCTCAGCCAGAAACATATCATGAGAACCCAGAGGCTTCACCTCCCGCACCACACACTCCAGATTCACCGGGCTCTCCGCAATCAGCGGTGCCTTCACTTTGGATGCCGGAAGCGCCGTCAGCTTCATCTCCTGAAACTTGTCCACGTCCCGCCCACTCTTCACACCGCAGTAATCCGTGGCATAGACCAGACTTTTCGTAGTCAGATTAATCACAAACTCTCCGGTCTCCTTCAGAATACCATAAGAATATCTCTCCGGTCTCACAGATATAGATACCATGGGCGGATCGGAACAAACCGTTCCCACCCACGCCAGTGTAATAATGTTATTTTTGCCCTCACGGTCTGCCACGCTCACCATCACCACCGGCAGCGGATAAAGCATATTGCCCGGCTTCCATATCTCCTTGGCCATCTCGCCTCTCCTTTACCGCATATATCACTGCTTTACAAAATGTGCAGCAGATTCAACACCTGCAAAACCACGCCAATCAGAGAAAATACCAGCGCAGCCACAGAGATGTTGAACACATTCTTCATCTTGCCGGTCATGGGCTTTATGAGATACTCCAGATTATCGGTCTGCTTGTTGTTCTCCTCGCCCACCACAGCCTGTACATTGCGGTATACCTTCACACATTCCTTGTGTATGAAATCATTGGAGCCTTCAAGCTGAGACTCCAGATTAGTCTGTATCTCGCCAAGCTTTGCAGCCATTGTGTTGTTTTGCTCATCCAGTACGCTGCGCAGACCGTCAAGCTGACCGTCCTGTCCGTTCTTAATACCGCTGATCTGAGCCTTCACCATGCTGCGTATGCCGTCCAGTTGATCCTCTATAGAACCCTTGATAGTCTCGACCTGCGCATCCTGCATGCTTCTGATAGTCTCGATCTGCTGAGCCTGCATGCCTCTCATATCTTCTATCTGATCAGCCTGCAGACCTCTGAGGTTTGCAAATTGTGCATCCTGTGCGCTCCTCATGCTGTCAAACTTCTCTGTAAGCATCCTCTGAGAATTGTCAAACTGCGCATCCTGTGCGCTCCTCATACCGTCAAGCTGCTCTGCAAGCATTCTCTGAGAGTTGGTAAACTGCGCATCCTGCGCGTTCCTCATGCTGTCGAGCTGCTCTGCAAGCATCCTCTGGGAGCTGCCAAGCTGCTCCGCAAGCACCCTCTGAGAGCTGTCATCCTGCTCTCCTGCAGAATTCTGCTGCATGGTCTGCACATTCTGCCAGATTTCCATGAGCTGCTCCCGCAGTCCGTCCGTATCCAGGCGGGCCTCATCCACCCTGCCTTTTGCGTTCTCTGCAGCCCGCTCCATCTCCGCGCATATCTGCTGCATGCGATCCAGGCATTCTGTATACTCCTGTACCTGTTCCCGCAGTCTGTTCAGCTCCTCTGCCTCAGCCGCTGCATTTGCCTTAATCATCTCCTGCGCTGTAAATTTCTGTGCCAGCCTGTCCATAAATGTGTCCATAATATACCCCCTGTCCGCTTTAGCGGGCATTTTTTCCGTATGTCCTATTGTTTTTATTTTAACATCTTTTTGGCGTCCTGACAACTCCTGTGCCGCGAAAAGATTTTTGTATATTTTGCACAGTTTTTGCCGCTGTAATTTTTCGTTTTCGTAACTTTAACCAACTATTTACATGTCGTTCATAATTTGTTCATATTCCCTTGCTATACTTTATCTCAGATACAGATAAGATTTCAGATATTTTTTCATAATAGCCCGAGCGCCGAGAGGTGTTCGGGCACTCCTCATTTTATCCCCCAAAAATTTTCTTCCAAAAAAGAAGCTGCCGCTCTACAATTGTTAATCGTTAAAGCAGCAGCTCATATCTCATCTCTTTTCCTTATGTATGTACATTTTCATCATATTGCCGCATTTTGTTCCACTCCGCCGAGCACCAGTATCTCTTCATTTAAGGACAGCATTCTGGCATCCAGATCTGAGACCAGACGGGCACACTCCACCAGTTCGCTGCGAATGTGTTCCGGCGCATCTCCCTCAAACTTATAGTGTATCTTGTGCTCCAGACTGGCCCAAAAATCCATCGCGACCGTGCGTATCTGCATCTCAACCTTGGTGTCCACAATACGGTCCGACAAGTACACCGGCACCGTGACGATCATATGATAGCTCTTGTAACCGCTGGCCTTGGGATATGTAATGTAATCCTTCACCGCAATCACCCGGATATCCTTCTGCTCGCTGATCATGTCCGCAATGCGGTAAATATCCGAAGTGAAGGAACAGATAATCCTGATACCCGCAATATCATTAATGTGCTTTACCATATTCTCGATGGTAGATTCATACCCGTGACGCTTAAGTTTCTTTACAATACTTTCCGGTGTCTTGATACGTGCTTTAATATGTTCAATCGGATTGTATTGATGCACATGCTGAAATTCATCGTTGAGTATTTCCATTTTTGTTTCTATCTGTCGGAGAGCTGCATTGTAGACCAGTGTCACTTCCTGCCAGCTGTCAATACCCTCTCCGCTCGCCTGTCTTAAATCCATAGCTGCTCCTTTGTCTTGCCGACTTGCTTTAGTGAATTCATTATACCACAGATTAGAATAAAAATGTATATAATTCACAAAATTTTAATCCTTTTTTAAGAATAGTTGGTAGTTTTTCCTATTTCAAACCTCCACTTTATATATATATGTTCTAAATTTCAATTTATGAATATATATTTTTTATTTCTTGAATTTCACAGACAAATAGCATATGATTTTAACAAGTCGGCATCCATACCTATGGCCAAAACGAAGAGGAGGTATACTATGCGCATCTGGGCCAAACTATTTCATGACAACCATATGCTGCGGGATACGGTCGTGGAAGACGCCTGTCAGGACACCCGTACCCACAAGGTATTCCGGGCACTGGAGGAAATCTGTCATCGTTTCGACTTAGGCCAGCCCATCTGGCTGGACAAGAATATCGCGGAATTCAAGCGTCAGGCCAAGACCCGTTTTTATCAGGACAGCTTTATCGAATCCGTTGAATTTGATTATATGGAATTCCAGGTACTGGAAGAAGATTAAAATCTTATAATAAAATTTTCTGTTGACAATTCTTCTTTTTGATAGTAGTATTCAAGACATAAGACATAGTTTTGAATACTACTTATTGATTTTCAAGAAATATTTATTGTGGTTTTGCATATACTGTTTTTTGTAAAATCCCTACATCCACGCAAAACAAGAGCGGGCCGACGACCCGCTCCACAGATAATATTCCGGAAAAAAGGAGGATTCATATGCAGATAACAATCAGAGAGCCCGGCAGCGCCATCACACATTTCATCGCCATGATGCTGGCGGTCTTTGCCTCAATACCCATTCTGGTAAAAACAGGAATTTCCGCCGGCGGGGAAAACTTCGCCGCCATGGCTATTTTTATGAGCAGCATGATTTTGCTCTACGGAGCCAGCACCACCTATCACAGCGTCAATCTCACAGGCAGACGCCTGAAGTTTTTCAAGAAGCTGGATCATATGATGATTTTTGTCCTTATCGCCGGCTCTTACACGCCCGTATGTCTGATCGTGTTGGGCGGAACGCTGGGCTACCAGCTCCTTGCTCTGGTCTGGGGCATCGCTCTGGCAGGCATGGTAATCAAGGCCTGCTGGGTCACCTGTCCCAAGTGGTTTTCCTCCACGATATATATCGCCATGGGCTGGGTATGCGTGCTGGTCTTTGGCCGACTCTGGAACACCCTGCCCACCGCAGCGTTTCTGTGGCTCCTTGCAGGCGGCATCATCTACACCGTGGGCGGTGTGATCTATGCGCTGAAGCTCCCTCTGTTTAATGCAAAACACAAGGATTTCGGCTCCCATGAGGTATTTCATCTCTTCGTCATGGGCGGCAGCATCTGCCATTTTATCTTCATGTATCTCTATGTGGCATGATCCGGACTAATCCTCATATCCGTTGGGATTATTCTTCTGCCATCTCCACGAATCCGCACACATCTCCTGAATGCCATACTGTGCAGTCCAGCCAAGCTCCTCCTTGGCTCTGGCTGCATCGGCATAGCAGGTCGCGATATCACCGGCACGTCTGGACTTTATTACATACGGAATCTTCACGCCTGTGGCAGCCTCAAAATTTTTCACGATATCCAGCACACTGTAGCCTACGCCGGTGCCGAGATTATAGATTTTCAGGCCCGCCTTCTCCTCAATCTTTTTCAGCGCTTTCACATGTCCCTTGGCCAGATCCACCACATGGATATAATCTCTGACTCCGGTACCGTCAGGGGTGTCATAGTCGTTGCCAAACACACCGAGCTCTTTCAATTTGCCCACTGCCACCTGAGTGATATAGGGCATCAAATTATTGGGAATGCCATTGGGATTCTCCCCCATGGTGCCGCTGGGATGCGCACCAATGGGATTAAAATAGCGCAGCAGGATCACATTCCACTCTGAGTCCGCCTTCTGGATATCGGTGAGTATCTGCTCCAGCATGGACTTCGTCCAGCCGTAGGGATTGGTACAGGTTCCCTTGGGACACTCCTCCGTGATGGGGATAAAAGCAGGATTGCCATAAACGGTTGCGCTGGAAGAAAAGATAATATTCTTCACATTGTGCTTCCTCATCACGTCCACAAGAGTCAGCGTGCCCGCGATATTGTTCTGATAATATTCCCAGGGCTTCTGCACGGACTCTCCCACAGCCTTCAGCCCTGCAAAATGAATCACAGCGTCGATCTGCTCTTTGGCAAAGATCTGCTCCAGAGCCTCTCTGTCCAGAATGTCCGCCTTATAAAAAGGTACTTTCTTACCTGTGATGGCCTCCACGCGCTCCAGAGATTTCTCGCTGGCATTGCACAAGTTATCCAGCACCGTCACATCATACCCTACCTCCTGCAGTTCTACCACGGTATGGCTTCCAATGAATCCCGCACCGCCCGTCACTAAAATCCTCATATACTCTCCTTTCTGCCCGCTCTTCGCGGCCATGGCCTCTCTTATAATCTTATTATTTAAAACGGCTTAATCCAAAACAGCTTACAGCTCCACGCCGTTTTTCTCCAAGAGAGCCCTCGCACTCTCCACCGAATCCACTCCCGTGGCATTCTTGATAGGCGCAAACTCCCGCTCCCGCTCCACCTCAAAGGGGAGACAGGAATCCAGCTGATGAATCATATCCAACACCAGATTTTCCAGCTTATAACCATTGGGCGTCTCAGGTTTTATCAATCTGCCCGCCTCATCCAGATAGGGAATCTTCTTCTCCACGATATGCAGCGGCATATTGGAGGCCATCATCTGCTCCAAATCCTCCACCTTGAACAGATAATTCAGAATCACGCCAAAATAATAGGCATAGTCGCCCTTCTCGTCCCGGGCGTTCATCATCTCCTCCGTGAGCTCATAATACTCCACGATGGAAGGTCTGCCGTCCTCCAGACACATCACACCCACCTTCTCGTCCGGCGCATTCTTTCTCACCACCTTGGCTCCCACCACACAATCCTTCTGAATGGTTGCCCCCACAAAACAGGGGTCCGCGATGCGCTGCAGCACATTGTCCACCGCAAACACATTCAGCCACTGAATCCCCTCATCATGCACCAGCTCCAGAAGCCCGTTTTTCTGCAAAGAGATAAACCAGCCGCCGTTTCCGTTGGGGGAAGTGGAAAGCTTACCCTTCTCCTCCAGATATATCTTGCCGTTATAATCGATGGCCGCGGCCATCTCCTGCTTAAAGAAATGGATATATTCGGACCGGTAGCCAAAATAATTTTTCTCTCTCAGGAATGCGACTGTGGCATCGTGATTCTTGTCGCTGGTCATGACAAAAAGATGAATCCAGGCGTCGGCCTGCCTCACCACATCCATGAGATTATTAATCAGGCATTCAAAAATATAGATATCTTTGGTAATGCCCACATTGTACATACCCTTTGGGTCCTCTGAACCCAGCCTGGTACCCATTCCGCCCGCCAGAAGCACTGCCCCCACCTCGCCTGCGCGTATGGCCTCCAGACCTGTGCGGGTAAAACTCTCCCTGTTCGCGGCAATCTCATCCAACTGCATGGCCGTCAGCGGCGTAATCACACCCTTTTTAGCCAGCTCCTCCTTATGCAGACAAGCCTTCAGCATATCCATATCCGTGGCCTCAATCTGCGCAAGCAAACTTAGCTTCTCATCCTCAGACAGTTCCTCATAATATTTCAGCACATGCTCCTGACCATATTCGGCCAGCTTTTCCTGCGCCTGCTTTAACGTCATCCCCATCCCCATCCTTCCTTATTCCATGTTTCCTGTTTTTTCCAGCATATCATAACTACGGCTATAAATCCAGTCCCGCAAAAAAATCCTGATATCCCAGCTTCTCCTCCTTATAGCGCATGAGATATGCCTTCAGCTCAGGATATCCGTCACCTACATCCGAGAGCAACGGCTGGAAATTCTCCTCCGAGATGCAGCCCAGCTCCGCAAACAACCGATAATAAGCGCTCTCCTCGCCATGCTCCGTCAGCACCACCTGCCAGGTCTCCTCATGCTCACAGCCCTTGGTGTGATTTTTTAAATATTTCTCCATCTCCTGTCTATGTTCCCCAGAAAGTCCCCGGGAATACAAAAGCCGCAGCAACAACAGACGCACCTTCAGCTTGCGCCGGCCGCTCTCGTAGGCCGCCGCATCCGTGCTGCCGTAATCCTCCTCGCCGCAGAGCACCTGCTTGGAATAACCCTCGCTGTCCGCGCTGCGCAGAACCGCCAGCATCCTCGCGTCCCATTTTTCCAACCACTCTCTGCCGCCCGCCTCGCAGGCATCCAGAAGATAGGGCGCGTCCGCCGTTGTCACCGCCGCCGCAAGCAGCGCTGCCGTCGTCTCATCACCGTCATTAACAGACAAAAAACGGAGATTTTTGCACTCCAGAAACACTGCCCTGCCAAAGCGCAGCGAACTCTCTCCGGCCTCAAACACCACCGTGTGCAGACTGTCACAGTACGCAAAGGCCCAGTCTCCCACCTCCGCCACACTGGCAGGCGCCGTGACCTTCCGCAGATTCTTTTTGCTCAAAAAAGCCTTTTTGGCGATGCTCCTCACAGGACAGCCGTCTATCTGTCCGGGAATCGCCACCTCCCCCGCAAGCCCCTGCAGCCGGGTAATTCGGATACCGTTCCCGCTCCCCGGGTCTTCAATGACTTCATAATATAAACTCCCGCCCGGTATACTATGCTCCCGCTCCTGAACCATCCCAGTCACCTCTCGTTACTTAAACAATAAATCATAATAGCCTGTTGTATCTCCAACAAATATTCAACTAAATTTCTCAATCTTGAATCTCCATTCTTTGCTTTAATTCATTCCAAGATTTCACCGTCAAAATGCTATTATCTTCTGTGTAAGGTACATCAATCGCTCCAATATACCAAACATCTTCCGGTGCAAGTTCAGCTTTTTCCAATGCCAAATCAAATATTCTCTTGTTGGGCTTGCGAAACATATAATTGCTTGAAGTAATAATAAATTGAAAAGCATTTTCCGGCAGCAGTCTTTTAATACGCGCTGTAACAACAGCCGCCGCATAAGCAATGTTACTGATTACGCCTGTGCGAATACCATTATTTTTCAAGTATTCCAAAAATTCTTTCATTCCCTCTGTTGGTTTTCCTGGTGCGGCGGCATCCCAAAATATGGTATCAATTTCCTCATTGCTAAGTGGAACTTCTATTCCCTGCGATTCATAAAGATATGGAGTAAACATGGTATTCGGAACTTCTATCTGTACCAGGTGTCTTTTCTGAGGATCAAATCTTCCCAATTCTTTATTGATTGCACTAGCTTTTTCCTGCACCTGCTCAGCGCTTAAATTGTATTTATTTTTTGTAGCATATTGAAGCACTGCCGCTGTCCCTTTTACACCATCAAATTCTTGCTCTGCTATAAGTGTTTGTCCGTAATCAAACAGTATCATTTTAGGCATTTTCATAGGTCAGTCCTCTTTTCAAAAATATCCTTCCTGCATTAAAAATTCTAATACTTTTGCATCTCGTTCCAGCATCTCCTTGCTAACCCCATCTACCATACTTTTCCTGTTTTTATCTGCTGCAAATTTCGGAGTCACATACTCAAGAACAAATCCCTCATCGGCTTCGTATTCGTCTAAAGTTTGCTGCTTAACATCATCCTCCACACTGCATAAAAAATAATAATTGTCTTGTATAAAAACATCTTCTTTTGTGCCTTTTTGAATGCGATGAACTTGTCCATACTCTGTAATAGATTCCCGGACCACACACAGACCCGTTTCTTCTAAAACTTCTCTTATTAATGCATCTTCTTTACGTTCATTGCCTTCTATACCGCCACCCGGAAATTTATAGTAATCATACTTCCTACTGTGAACCATTGCTATCTTTCCATTTTTAATTATAATGCCTCTCGCAGAAGGCCTGCTAAAGACACTTCCACCTATAACATAATCCTTTTTATCTATTTCAAACAACATACGCATTTTACAAATCTCCATTCTCAAAAGCCACTTTTACCTGTTCCAAATCGTCATATTGGGCAACTATGACCTTCATTATTTCTTCGTCTGGCTGCCATAAATCCGGAACCATTATAGGTTTACATCCTGCCCTATATGCGGATAACAAACCATTCTTAGAATCCTCCAACGCATAGCATTCTTTTGGTTTTACACCTATCATTTCACATGCTTTCAAATAAATATCCGGTGCGGGTTTTGAATTTTCAATCATATCACCGCATACGAT
>JAIDDH010000138.1 GCA_029055435.1 Acetatifactor sp. | reverse complement strand
TCTCGTGGGCTCGGAGATGGGTATAAGAGACATGTATATAATACAACGCTCTGTCTGGAGGAGCTGCTGGAGCAGTTCCCGGAGTATCAGATGCTGCCGCTGACGGAAGAGGTGGAGGCGATTCATTTCTAAATCGGAGGATGGCTGTGAAAATATTGAGGATTGTAATGAGGACGCCCGGACTGTGGGTGGTGCTTTGAAGCACCGGCTGCGGTTCGGGCGTTTTTTGTTATGTTCAAGTTGCATCTAATATATGATTTGTGATACACTGAGAAGGATATTAATGTAATTTGATTTATATCTTTTTTGGCTATGAATATAAGTGGGGAGGAGAATGTATGTTTAAGCGGTTATTGGCATTTACACTGGCAGGCTGTCTGGTCTTTGACGCGGCTCCTGTGACGAGTTACGCAGCAGGGCTTCAGGAGGCAACGGCCATAGAGAGCGACGCGGAGACGGAGGCATCCGGCGAGTCGGATGGCGAAGAACCGACAGATGTGTCAGACGGAGATACGGCGCAGGGACAGGAGGAGCCTGTTGCGTTGGAAGCTTTGGATACAGAGAGTGTTTCGGAGGAAACGGAAGAGAATATTCCTGCGGAACCAGAAGAAATCGAGCCTGAGGGATATGCTGATTCCGCTGACGGGCAATCTGTTTCGAATGGCAATCCGGCTGTCTCTGACGGAAGATTGTCTCTGACGAAAAATGAGGAGGACGGAAGCTATAGCTTCGAGACCGAGGATTACATAATCAATGTGCGGCCTGAGGCGGGAAGTCTGTTTCTGCGCTTTAATGTTTTGCTGGAAGCCAAGGAGCAGATGCCGGATTCGGCTTACAATTTCCCATTTGTAGTATATTACAGAAAGAGCGGCAGCGATGCCACGCCTGCCGAAGGAAATGTTTCATTGTCGCATGCGCTTGGCTATAAATCGACTAATTATTTTGTAGCTATCGAAAGTGGAGAAGCGTATGATGTGTATTTTGCACTGAAAGACTACACGTCCGACCATAGTATTCTGGGAACCTCGGAGGAGATTACGCTGCAGACGGAGCAGACGGACAAGGACGTTGTGATCCATGGAATTACTCAGACGGAAACCGACATTACGTTCGATTTGGAAGCTAATGCATATATGTATTGCTATTATGCGCCTGCGGACGGTTCAGGGGAAGAGCGGCATGAAAGCGTATTCAGAGGATGGAACGATCTGAAGCTGACCGGGCTGCAGCCGGGAACGGAATACAATGTCCAGTTTGTTAACTCAAACAGCCCTACAGTGCTGTTCGAGACCAAGGTGACCACCGCGGAGAGTGCTACGCAGGTGGCCTGGCAGATTATTCCCGACGAGGACGAGTTTGGCCTGTCGGTGAAAGCGGATGTATCAAAATATGCGGGGACGTCTACATATGCCACGATTCATTGTGTCTATACCAGTGTGCTGGGTGAGGAGAAAGATTCCTACAGGGGCTTTTCTTTTAGCGGAAACGATGTGACGGTGGCGGAGGATGGCACCAAGAGTTTTTCTGCCTATTATACTGTTACGGAAGGATTGCTGGCGGATACTGAGTATGAGGTCACCGTATGGCTTCAGATCGGCAATGTCATCTATGGGAAAACGACTCAGAAGGTGACTGCTCCGCATGCGGCCTATGCTGAAGATGATATCGAATTTACCGTGGAGCAGAGTGCGACCAATGCCAAAACCATAGAGTGTAAAGTGACTGACAAGAGTGCGGCGGGCGGAAATTCTGCCATGAAAGCATTTTTATATTATAAGCGGGAGGGCGATGAAGGTGCTTACCAAAAGGCGAACAGCAGTAATTCTTCCAGTTCTTCGGCCATCTTTTACTTATCGCAGTTAGAGTATGGAGCAACTTATCACTATGTGCTCCTGGTGGGCGGTATCAAGAAGGAGCTGACTAAGGCTTTTGGTGCGCCTGAGGTAAAACTGACGGCTGTTGACGAGGGAAAAGTCAATGCTTTTGATTTTGTCCGTACATGGAAAGTCGAGAGTGCGGAAGGGGCAGAGGCGCTGGCTGAAAAGTATTATCTGAACCTGTATTATTTGGATGGAAACACGTATCAAAGGCTGGGAAACGCTGTCGTTTTGAATGCGGAGAATAACTATCAGGCGGAAATTAAGACAGCAGCTTCCAAATGGCTGATTCCCGATACGGATTATAAGCTGAAATGGATTCTTGGCACAACTGCGACAGCGGGGACTTATGACGCTGCATTATATACGTTCTATGAGACAGTACATACCGCTAAGGCGAACATCGTCATAGAGGATGCCGGTGACACTGCGTATGATAACAGGCAGTATAAGGTGAGTCTGGCACAGGAGGATACGGTCAATTTTGCGGAGAGCAGCTCTGCGCTGTATTTATATGGCTATATCAGAAAGGCGGGGAGCAGTTCTTTCCGTCAGACATCCAGTGTGGCTTTATCGAGTTCGAATGGTTTCAGCAGTTCCCTTTATTTGAGTAATCTGGAGGCGGGGACTGACTATGAATTCTCGCTGCGCAGCAATGGATCCGGATATAGCGTCAGCGAGGAGTATGCGGCATGGACATTTACCACGCCCAAGGATGAGAGAGTGCTGAATGTGGACAGTGTTTCGGCAAAACTGCATGCGGCAAAGCTGAACTATACCCTCTCCGGCATTCTTCCTACGGGTTACGGATATATATCCTGCTATATTCGCGAGAAGAGCGAAGGGAGCGAATGGGAGAGATCCGGTTACAATCGCAGTTATAGTGGCACAGCGGGGCTTACAGGGAGCTATGATATTGATACATACAAGGGAAAAGAACTGAAAGATAATACCACTTACGAATATCAGATTGGTTTTGCTCCCCAATATAACGCAACATTATCGCAACTGAACAAGACGGTCGCAGGGGAATTCACCACGGCGGAGGATATGCGCGGTCTGTCCGGAGTTGGAGTGTCTGCGGGATATACCTATGCACAGGTCGGCGCCACGTTTGAGGGCAATAATTATAATGTGGGTTCTTATATTTATCTTTTTTATAGAGAGAAAGGAGCCGATAGCTGGCTCAAAGCGCCCTATCGGTATACCGACCAGGAGACTGCTGAATATACAAGGACTGTTGACGGTCTGAACCCGGGTACGAAATATGAGTATGTGATCGTGATCGCCAATAATTATTCCTGCGGCAGTCCGGACGATGTGACCGAGGATCGCAGGAAGGCGGCAGGAGAGTTTACTACCAGGCAGTCTGCTTATACACTGAGTTTTGCTGCCGATGAGAACAAGATTACGCACAACAAAGCAGTGGTGACCGTCAGTGCAAAGGACAGCACGGAAGATGACAGAGTGGAAGTGGTTTTGGAGCTGAACAACGGTTTAAGCAATACGATCACTCTGAAGAGGAGCAGCGGTTATACGCAGAAAGTCACGTTCTCTGATTTGCTGGGCGGCACGGAATATACCATCACAAAGGCTGTGCTGAGTGTCACGGAGGATGGCAGGAAAGTCACGATTGCGGAGCTGCCTTGTGACTACAAATTCACTACGAAGGCGGCGGAAGTTCCCACATCCATCAGTCTTTCGCAGGAGAAAATCAGCTTAAATGCGGCGAATACGAATGGAAGCTTCTATGAAGGGTATAATCAGAAAACGCTGAAAGCAAAGACGGAACCGGGGACAGCAGCGGCAGATTTCATCTGGGAGAGCAGCAATCCGGATGTTGCAGTTGTACAGAACGGTGTGGTGCGTGCAGCGGGTGCGGGTGAGGCAAAAATTACGGTCAAATCCGCTTATGACGAGACCGTGACGGCATCCTGCGATGTGACAGTGAAACAGTATGTGATCGGTTATACAGCACAGGCGGGAGCAGAACCGTATGTGTACTATTATAATAGTTACGGAAGTGTCTATAAGGGTGGATATGTGGACGGACTCGGACTTTATGAGCAGGATGAGACCGGAGCTCTCACATCAGTGCCCGATTTTCAGGTGACTACCGACAGAACGGGAATTGTATCATGGGACAATGCGACTGGCCGGATGCAGACACTCTCTGTGGGAACTGTAAGACTCTGTATGGAAAAGGACGGTGTAAAGGCGTCGTTCTCCCTCATGGTGACGGCATCAGGAAAAGGCTTTGCCATTACCGGATTCACCTCAAATAAAAGCGCATATCCTGCTGTTGCAGGAACAGAGGCAGACAGTTATATCCTGGCTTATACGCCCGGGATTACTTATAAGGCGATCGGGGAGATCAGCCCTTCTCAGAATTTTGACCCGTCAGACTTCACATGGCAGAGTTCTGACGAGAATGTTGCGACAGTGAGTGAATCGGGTGTCATTACTCCTGTGAAGGCAGGGAATGTGACATTGACCGTGACACCGAAGTTGTTCCATACGCTTCAGAACAGGCCTTATATTCAGGATAAGGCGGTCATCACTTTACAGATTCGGGAACTGCCTGCTCCGGGTGCGGAAAGCATCCATGTTCTCGCCAATACGACGAAAAAGATCGGTGATGTGCCGTTCCCCGAGACCTGGGGTGAGGGCTGGTCATGGAAGTATCCGAATACGCCGCTTGTGACGAATGGGGTCTATTCGGATAATAGATATGAATTTGAGGCGGTATACCGCGATGCGAAGAGTGGCACAGACAGTCGTTATCCTTGTGAAAAGACACTGAGCGTGTATATCGGCAGGATTACGGGAATGTCTGTGCGAGAGATCGCGACTGTTAAGGGGCATAACCATGTGTTGGAGGTATCTGATGCAGGTTCTGCAGATACGCTGTCTCTTGCCGTAAGCCCTATTTGGCAGGGAAAAGCATCAGCGGACGCTTATGTGGTGGATATACCCGAAATAAACGGGCTCACCATTACGAAAAATATCGAGACGGGATATTATGACATTACAGCGGGGAAGGCAGGTAACTATACGCTGAATGTCACGATCAAAGCAAAAGATACGAATGCAGTGCTTGCCAAGACCGCATACAAGATCAAAGCGGTAGCACAGAAGCAGGCTGCGGCTATCGTCCTGAAGCTCGATGAGAGCAGCCAGACTAATGGCGTAACCATGAATGAAGCGGGGAATATTATCTTTACCGCGGTGGATGATAAAAAGGATTTCGTTCTGAAGGCGGTTGTGACAGACCGGAACGGACAGGAGCTGGATACCGTGCTCCAGTGGAAGACAACGGATAAAACAGTGGCCACCGTAACGGCAGCCAAGCAGGATACTCATACCGCCAATATCACGGTAAAAGGCGAGGGCCATACGGTACTCACGGCCACGGCAAAAGATGCGGGCGGATATTCCGTCACATTGAATCTGGAGGTTCAGAATCACAAACCCAGGTTGAACACTGCCAAGGCAACTGTAAATATTGCCTATGATTATGAGAAATATGATGGTCGGGCACTCGCTTCCACAGCCGGTTTAGTTGAGATTGTTCCGGTTTACGGTGAGTCGATAAAGAGTGTCAAGCTCTGTGATGAAAATGGGCAGGCCAGAACGGATATGCGGGCGGACAGATACAGTTATGACAGTAGCCGTGAACAGTATCTGATCAGACCTGTGATGGCGGAGATTCCGACGGGAACCTTTAATTGTAAACTGATGGTGACGACGGATGCGGATGTGGAATATTCCTATGACCTGAAGGTATCTGTGGTGGATAAGGCGCCCTCTGTTTCGGCCAAAATGGGACGCGCGGCAAATCTGTTCTTCACAGATTCCGAGGGAACGATCGATTTGAAGATATCCGGCAACAATCAGGTGGAGTATGGATCTGCGGTGTGGGAAGATCAGTCCGAAGGTGTGAACAATGGATTTTCCATGAACGCATATTCCTATACGAAGAATAATAAGTATGTGTCATATATTGCCGTAGCGCAGCAGCCGAATCTCAGGGTGGATAGTGGAAAGCTTCAGGATACCGGCGTGGAGACGGGAACCCTGAAGATAAAGGTGAAGGGTTATAGAAAAGTCTATACCTTCGAGAATTTCAAGATCAAATATACTTATAAGAAACCTGTGCTTGTGACAACGTCAGCGAGCAGCAATGTAGTGCCTGCCGTAGGGCAGAATTCAGGTCGTTTTTATATTTATGATAAGAGCAATAAGCGAAACCTTTATTTCTCTGAGGCGGACAATAGCAGTTGGGCTTATGATGAGCTGTCGTGGGACAATGAGGAGGATGTAGCGCTGACAGTTTCCGGTTCCCTTGTGACTTATAATTATGCCGGCGGGACAGGTACCAAGAAGCTTACCATGACCTTGGATTCTGTGTGTTGGAGAGAGCCTTTAAAGGCGGTTCACACCATCAAGGTGATCAAACCGCAGGCGTATCTGACGACCTCTCAGATCACTTACAATACGGCGCTGAAGAGTACATATTCCGTAGGAATCAGTTTGAAGAACACATATTATTCGATCAATAATTATACGGATATCGTCATTGAAGGGGCAAATGCGGCGTCGAAGAAGCTGATGGAGGACGATCTGTTCCTGATAACGGCTTCATATAACTGGATTACGGTGCAACAGAGCGATGCAAACCTGATGGGAGGAAGTATCCCGGCGGGATCTTACAGCTATAAAGTGACGCCCTACTATGAGAATCCGGATACCGGGGAGCGGATGGCGCTCAATACCATGACTTTAAAAATAAAGGTGGTAAATAAGCCGGTCACTGCCAAGGTGAGTCCGAAAGGAACACTGGATTTGACATATGGCGCTTCTTCGACGCCTGAAGACAAGAAAAATGTCGCGGTGTTGGCTGATCCGAAGTTCAGCAATTTTGGCAGCGCATATGCTGTCAAGAGTTATAGACTGACGGGAGAATACAGCGAGTATTTCCGACTGAATTACGGGTACATTCGGTATGCGGGGAAGTATGGTTATCATTATTATATCACGCATAATGACGGTTCCACACGCAAACTCAGGGCAGGTCAGGCCTATAAGCTCGCGATAGAGTATACGGTCGGGAATACCGCCGGCGAGACCTTTACGGTGACCAGCAATACTTTCAGCATTAAGCCGAAACAGACGGCTGCAAAGGTTACAGTGAAGAACAACAACCAGACTCTGTATGCGGGCAGCACTATGACCAGAAGCTATCAGTTATCAGTGCCTGCTTATTATACGATATCCAGTGCGTCCGGCAGCATTGACTGCAATAAGGATGGCAAGGCGGATATCACAGTGAGCGGAGCCGGTACGCTGACGGTGCGCATTGTGGACTCTGATGCAGTGGGCGCGTCCGCATCGGGCAAGTCCTACAGCATTCCTATCACGGTACATTTAAGAGGACGGGACGGCGTCAGCAAGGATGTGAAGACGACGATCAAAGTGAAAGTGAAACGCTGACAAGAAGCTGATAAATGTCAGGATAAAGTTTTTGCGGCAATTGTAGGAAAATAAAATAGAATCCAAAAGAAAGCACCAGCTTTGCATTGATTAAGTTGTTAAATCCAATCAATACAAAGGAGGTGCTTTCTATGGTTAAGGCCGCCTATATATAACTTATCTAAGCATAAAATCGGCCCAATCTCCGGTATAACTCTCATAATGAGATCTCCAGTACATAATTTTTTCGATGTACTCCTGTTTTCTGATTTCAACGGGTGTTTGGCAATGATCGATTCCATAACTCCGGATGATGGCAGTTAAATCATATATAGGAAAACCGAGTGCGTGACCGCTCGTATGAACGGTACTACAGGCCTGACCAATTGCATGACATAGTGCGATATCCTCCAAAGATTGTATTTCTTTGGCAAATGCATGACAATTTAAGATTTCTCTTTTGGCAATAGGCATCTTTATACGGCCTGAGGCCCAAAGCTTTGATGCCTTTAAAGCGTTCCTGGGCCTGCTTTCCGTCGGGTATTTCTCTTCCAGCTTTTCCACGGTTTCCTCCGCAAATTCAAAGGCCCACAGCACCACCGTTCGGTGATTTTGAGTTTCGAGCAAGAGTCTTAAATCCTGCAACAAAGAACTGTCTTTGGAAAACAAAACTTGATTTTTCCGTTTTAACTTTGTGTTGACTTCATCGATCCAATTCATCTTGGCCAAGTACCTCCCTAAACTATACTGTCTTTGAGATAACTCTAAAATTATTATATCATACATTTTTTTTAAAGGGGCAAATAAACACTTGACATTTTCCTCACGGAGAGTTAGGATATAGAAAAATGAATAGCGGATAAACCATAGATGTGGAGATAAAAACTGTTCGTGCGCTTACAGAGAGACCGGATGCTGAGAAAGGTTGGAAATGCAGGCAGTTAAATGGACCACGGAGGGCGCAATGAAAAGAGTTGTGTGCGAGATTGTAGGGAGATTGAATTCCGAAAAGCACATATGGCTCCGAGTATCCTGCGACGTCAGACCCGCGTGAGAGGTCAGGGATATGTTGGTATCCAGTGAGAGTACGAGAAATCGTAAAGCAAGGTGGCACCGCGGGAATAGTTTGTATGACCCGTCCTTGGTAGATTTTATAATCTATCAAGGACGTTTTTTGTTGTCCCAAAACCTGTTCGCAGGAACGAGGACAGACGATTTTGCTTTTGAGATTATATCATATGTTCAGGAGGAAGAAGAGTATGAAAGTGATGCCGAGTCTGGAGGAATGTAAAGCGTTGGCTGCAGGGGGAGCATACGGTGTGATTCCCGTAAGCTGTGAACTCTATGCAGATTATACCACGCCCATAGAGGCGTTGCAGATTTTAAAAAAGGTCAGCAGACATGTGTATCTGTTGGAGAGCGCGGAGGCGGATAAGCGATGGGGACGTTATTCTTTTCTGGGATATGACCCGCTTCTGGAGATTACCTGTTATAACGGAGTCAGCACCATAAAGTCGCCCATGACGGCCCGCACTACTGACGAGGATGTGCGGAAGCTGATCAGGGATGTGATTTCGGAGAATAAGAGTCCGGTGATTTCCGCGCTGCCTCCCTTTACCGGAGGTCTGGTGGGATATTTTTCGTATGATTATATCAAATACAGCGAGCCCACTCTGAAATTGGATGCGGAGGATGAGGAGGGCTTCTCCGATGTGAATCTGATGCTGTTTCACAAGGTGATTGCCTTTGACAATTACAGACAGAAGATTATTCTGATTGTGAATGCCCGCACAGACGGGCTGGAGACCAATTACAATAAGGCCGTGACAGAGCTGGAGGGCATGCGGCAGCTTTTGCAAAAGGGAGAGAAAGCGCCTCATGTGCCGCTTGAGCTCAAGAGTGAGTTCAAACCGTTATTTGACGAGGCAGCCTATTGCCGGATGGTGGAGCAGGGCAAGCGCTATATCAGAGAGGGCGATATCTTTCAGGTTGTGTTGTCCAACCGGCTGGAGGCACAGATGGAGGGCAGCCTTCTGGACGCCTACAGGGCGCTGCGCACTACCAATCCATCCCCTTATATGTTCTATTTCTCAGGGGAGGACGGAGAGATTGCGGGAGCAAGTCCCGAGACTTTGGTGAAGCTGGAGGAGGGGCGGCTCTACACCTTCCCGCTGGCAGGAACCAGACCCAGGGGCGCGACTCCTGAGGAGGATCTGGAGCTGGAGAGAGAGCTTCTTGCGGATGAGAAGGAGCTTGCAGAGCACAATATGCTGGTGGATCTGGGCAGAAATGATATCGGTAAGATCAGCAGGATCGGGACGGTGCAGGTAGAGAAATATATGTCCGTGGAGCGCTATTCCCATGTAATGCACATCGGCTCCACTGTGAGCGGACAAATCAGGGAGGACAGGGATGCGCTGGATGCGGTGGATGCCATTCTCCCGGCGGGGACGCTGTCCGGCGCTCCCAAGCTTCGGGCCTGCGAGATCATCAATGAGCTAGAGAACAACAAGCGGGGCGTTTACGGCGGTGCGATCGGATATGTGTCCTTTGCGGGAAATCTGGACACCTGTATCGCCATTAGACTAGCCTTTTCCAAAAACGGAAAAGTGTTTATCCGCTCCGGTGCAGGTATTGTGGCGGACAGTGTGCCGGAGAAAGAGTATAGAGAATGTATTCAGAAAGCCGCGGCGGTGAGACGGGCAATCGAGCTGGCAGAAGACGGGCTGGAATAGGAGGAGAAAATCATGATACTTCTGATAGATAATTACGACAGCTTTTCCTATAATGTATATCAATTGGTGGGTTCCGTGAATTCGGATATTAAGGTCATCCGAAACGATGAGATGACCGTGGAGGAAATCGAGGCGCTTGCGCCCAGTCACATCATCCTCTCGCCCGGTCCGGGAAGACCGGCGGACGCGGGCGTCTGTGAGGAGGTTCTGCGTCGGCTGGCAGGGAAGATTCCCATGTTGGGCATCTGTCTGGGACATCAGGCCATCTGTGAGGTCTTCGGGGCCGATATCACTTATGCCAAAGAACTGATGCACGGCAAGCAGTCAGTGGCCCGACTGGACAATGACAGCGCGCTGTTCAAAGGCATGGCGCAGGAGCTTGTGGTGGCCAGATATCATTCTCTGGCGGCAGACCCCGACACTATGCCGGCTTGTCTGAAGATTACGGCCAGAACGGCGGACGGGGAAATCATGGCGGTAGAGCACAGAGAATATCCCATATATGGCGTGCAGTTCCACCCGGAGTCGGTGCTGACACCGGAGGGCAGAGCAATTCTCAAGAATTTTCTTCTGGGGGATGCGGCGGCTGACGACCGGAAGCAGACAGATATATCACAGAATGGAATAGATACGCAAAAAGACAAAACACATACAAAAAAGGAGTGTGTACAGATGATTCAGGAAGCTATTGTACGTTTGAGCAAAGGGGAAGATATCGGTTATGAGACGGCGAAGACTGTCATGGATGAGATTATGAGCGGCGAGGCCTCCGATGTGCATAAGAGCGCCTATCTCACAGCGCTTTCCATGAAGGGAGAGACCATAGAGGAGATCACAGGGTCCGCGGAGGAAATGCGGGCTCACGCTCTGAAATTAGACGCCGATGTGGATGTGCTGGAAATTGTGGGAACCGGCGGCGACGGCTCCAATTCCTTCAATATCTCCACGACCGCCGCCATGATTATCTCCGCCGCGGGCGTGCCTGTGGCAAAGCACGGCAACCGTGCGGCGAGCTCCAAGTCCGGCGCGGCAGACTGTCTGGAGGCGCTGGGAGTGAATATCAATATCGAGCCTGAACAGAGCAGGGCGATTGTAGAGGACATCGGTATCTGTTTCCTCTTTGCCCAGAAGTATCACACGGCGATGAAGTATGTGGGGCCCATCCGAAAGGAACTGGGAATCCGCACTGTATTCAATATTCTGGGGCCTTTGACCAATCCGGCCTGTCCTTCTTATATTGTGCTTGGCGTGTATGAGGAGGCTCTTCTGGAGGTCATGGCGAAGGTGCTCTGCAAGATGGGTGTAAAAAAAGGCATGGTGGTGTATGGTCAGGCGAAACTGGATGAGCTTTCCACTGTGGAGGCTACCAGTATCTGTGAGATAGAGAACGGAAGGCTCACAACCTATGAGATTACCCCGGAGGAGTTTGGTTTTTCCCGCTGTACCATGGAGGACCTGAAGGGCGGAACTCCGGAGGAGAACGCCGCCATCACAAGAGCGATTCTGAGCGGAGACAAAGGTCCGAAGAGAGACACGGTACTGTTGAATGCGGGTGCTGCCCTCTATGTGGCGGGTCGGTGCGCAAGTATTGCGGAGGGCGTGAAGCTGGCGGCGGAGACCGTTGACAGTGGAAAAGCCATGGCACAGCTGGAGAAATTTATTGAATTGTCTAATAGATAAGGAGTGCGTATGATTTTAGATGAGATTGCGAGAAAAACTGCAGAGCGCATTGAGGCGGAGAAGGCGCGGACGCCGCTTGCCGAGCTGAAGGCTCAGGTTCGGGAGCTGCCAAAGCACAGGGATGCAGATTGTCCCTTCCCGTTTCAGGCGGCGCTCTCGAGGGAGCGGATTGGATTTATCTGTGAGATTAAAAAGGCATCGCCCTCCAAGGGGATTATCGCGGAGCATTTTCCCTATGTGGAGATTGCGGCAGAGTATGAGAGGGCGGGAGCTGACGCCATCTCGGTGCTGACAGAGCCCTTTTATTTCAAGGGCAGTGATGCCTATTTGTCGGAAATCCGCGGGAAGGTGCGGCTGCCTCTTCTGCGCAAGGATTTTACGGTGGATGAGTATATGCTTTACGAGGCAAAGAAAATGGGGGCGGACGCAGTATTGTTGATCTGTGCGATTCTGTCTCCCGCTCAGCTTGCCGAGTATGGAGAGATTGCACAGGAGCTGGGACTCTCCGCCCTGGTGGAGGCCCATGATGAGCGTGAAGTGGAGATGGCTCTGCGAAGCGGAGCGCGGATTGTGGGGGTGAACAACCGCAATCTGAAAGACTTTACCGTGGATATTGACAACTCTGTCAGGTTGCGGTCGCTGGCTCCCCCGGAGGTGTTGTTCGTGTCAGAGAGCGGCATGAAGACCAGGGCGGATATCGAGAGATTGGAACAGCATAAGATCGACGGAGTGTTGATCGGGGAGACCTTTATGCGCAGCTCCGACAAGGCCGGGATGCTGAGAGAACTCAAAGGCGAGGGATGATGACGGTGCGGCGGAAAATATCAACAGGAATTGAGAAAGGAAGAGAGCAATGAGCAGAGGACGTTATGGAATACACGGCGGGCAGTATATATCGGAGACTTTGATGAATGAACTGCTGCGTCTGGAGGAGGCTTATGAGCAATATAAAAATGATCCCGCCTTTCAGGCGGAGCTTAATAAGCTGCTGAATGAATATGCGGGCAGGCCTTCGCTGCTTTATTATGCGGAGAAGATGACGAAGGATCTGGGCGGCGCCAAAATCTATTTAAAGCGGGAGGATTTGAACCACACCGGTTCTCATAAGATTAATAATGTGCTGGGGCAGGCGCTCCTTGCAAAAAAGATGGGCAAGACCAGACTCATCGCGGAGACCGGTGCGGGACAGCACGGGGTGGCCACGGCCACGGCGGCGGCGCTCCTGGGTATGGAATGCGAAATCTTTATGGGCAAAGAGGACACGGACAGACAGGCGCTGAACGTGTATCGCATGGAGCTTCTGGGGGCGAAGGTACATCCCGTCACCAGCGGCACGCAGACTCTGAAGGATGCGGTGAACGAGACGATGAGAGAGTGGAGCAATCGCGTGAATGACACTCATTACTGTCTGGGTTCAGTTATGGGGCCCCATCCATTTCCCATGATTGTGCGCGATTTTCAGAGTGTCATCAGCAGTGAGGCCAGAGCGCAGATACTGGAGGCGGAGGGAAAGCTTCCTGCGGCAGTGGTGGCCTGTGTGGGCGGCGGCAGCAATGCCATGGGCGCGTTCTATAATTTTATTCCGGATGAGGGCGTGGAACTCATCGGCTGTGAAGCTGCGGGAAAGGGTGTGGACACTGCTTTTACGGCAGCCACTATCGCAACGGGGACACTGGGAGTGTTCCACGGAATGAAATCCTATTTCTGCCAGGATCAGTACGGCCAGATTGCGCCGGTTTATTCCATCTCTGCGGGGCTGGATTATCCCGGCATCGGGCCTGAGCACGCCAATCTCCACGACACCGGCAGAGCGCAGTATGTGCCTGTCACCGACGACGAGGCGGTGGATGCCTTTGAGTATATGGCTCGCACGGAGGGAATTATCTGTGCCATCGAGAGCGCCCATGCTGTGGCGCATGTGTTGAAAATTGCAGGAAATTACAGCCCGGATCAGAGCATTATCATCTGCATATCAGGCCGGGGAGATAAGGATGTGGCGGCCATCGCCAGATACAGGGGGGTAGACATTCATGACTGATAGAACTATAATAAAGAATGTAAAAAATACAGTGGATCAGGTGTTTTGCACATCCAACAAGAAAGCGTTTATCGGATTTTTGACCGCCGGTGACCCGGATGCGGACAGCACTGTGCAGTTTATTCTGGAGATGGAGCGCGGGGGAGCAGATTTGATCGAGATCGGAATTCCGTTCTCTGATCCCACGGCGGAGGGCGCGGTGATTCAGGAAGCTAATATCCGCGCGCTGCGGGGAGGCATGACCACCGACGGCGTGTTTGACATCGTGCGCAGAGTGCGCGAGAAGTCCGGGATACCTCTGGCATTCATGACTTATTTAAATCCGGTATTTCATTATGGATATGAGCGCTTCTTTGCAAAGTGTGAGGAATTGGGTGTGGGCGCGATTATCATTCCCGATCTGCCCTATGAGGAGAAGGAGGAGGTGGAGACGCCCGCGGCGGCCCATAATGTGCATGTAATCTCTATGATTGCTCCCACCTCTCAGGCGCGGATTCAGTCCATCGCAAAGGATGCCCACGGCTTTATCTATGTGGTGAGCTCCATGGGCGTCACCGGAGTGAGAAGTGAGATTAAGACGGATTTGGAATCGATTGTAAAAAGCATCCGTGAGGTGACGGACATCCCCTGTGCCATCGGTTTTGGCATCAGCACACCAGAGCAGGCAAAGAAAATGGCCGCTGTCTCGGACGGGGCCATCGTGGGGAGCGCTATTGTCAAACTCATCGCCAAATCCGGCGCGCAGGCGGGCCCGGAGATTTATGATTATGTGAAAAGCATGAAGGATGCAGTGGAGAGTCTGTGAGTGATATGAAAAAGCGAAGAAAACTGTTTTCAACCCGGAATCCTTTTAATACTCAGGAAACAGAAGCCTGTTTTGTGCAGGCTATGCGGGAGAACTGCCGGTTTCAGTATCGAAACTGTGCACCATACCGGAAGCTGTGCCGGCATTTTAAATTCCGCCCGGGCGATCTGAAAAGTGTGGAGGATTTGGGCAGGCTTCCCTTTATTCCCACAGTTAATTTCAAGCGTCACAAGCTGTTTTCCGTGCCGGAGAGGAGTTTGCTTTTGCAGGCTACATCCTCGGGTACCAGCGGGCATTTCAGCAGAATCGGATTTCTGTTCGGAGACTTGTGGTGCGGGCTGAAGATGGTGCTTAGAATTGGCAGCTGGCGGGGCGTGTTTTCTATGCGGCCCGCCCATTATATTGTGATGGGATACAAGCCTCACAAAGGTAATCAGACGGCTGTGACAAAGACGGCTTTCGGAGCTACTTTGTTTTCTCCGGCTCTCAGCCGTACCTATGCGCTGAAATATAATGAAAAGGAACACAGGTATGAGCCGGATCTGGAGGGCGTGATCAGGGCGCTTAAGAGATTCGCCGCCGGTTCCTTTCCTGTGCGCTTTATGGGATTTCCATCTTATACTTATTTTTTGCTGCGTCAGATGGAGGAGCGGGGCATTCGCCTGAAGCTGAAAAAGGGCTCCAGGATCATGCTGGGAGGCGGTTGGAAACAGTTTTATAAAGAGCAGGTGGAAAAGGAAGAGCTTTACCGGCTGGCAAAGAAGGTGCTGGATGTGGACGAGGAGAATATCATCGAATTTTTCGGCGCGGTGGAACATCCAATTCTCTATTGCGACTGCGTGAGACATCATTTTCATGTGCCGGTCTACAGCCGTGTGCTGATTCGGGATGTGGACACTCTGGAGCCTGTTCCCATGGGGCAGGTAGGACTTGTGAATCTGTTGACGCCTATGGTGAAAGCGACGCCCATTCTCAGTGTGATGACGGATGATCTGGGAGTACTGCATCCGGGCAGTGAGTGCGGCTGTGGGCTGGATTCTCCCTATCTGGAGATTATCGGCAGAGTGGGATTAAAGGATATCAAGACCTGCGCGGCGGGTGCGGCAGAACTGCTGCAAAAGATGTAAAGGAGTATGTAGATGATATTGGCGGATGGAAAAGTATATGATTCTGCTGCGCAGGGGGAAATTCTGAAAGGTCTGGAGCGGAAAATCAATGCCACCAGAGCGGAGGGGCAGCTTTTGCCGGAGACGGTGATTACCGCAGTGGAGATCCTCCGGAACAAAATCCTTGCGGGAGAGTTTGCGGAGCGCATAAATGAGCTGACGGATTCGGGGGTGTACGGCGCAGAGAATCTGCAGGAGCAGATTGCGCAGGCGGCAGAGCTTTTGAAGAGAGAACATTTGGAATATAAGCTGCAGATTGAGCTTGGAAGCGGCACTTCGGGATGCGGCGGAGATAAATATAAATTCCAAAGCCGGATTCAGACGCGCATAATGCCTCTGGGCACGCTGTTTCATATTGCGGCGGGCAATATGGATGGGCTGCCTGTGTACAGCGTGCTGGAGGGACTGCTTGCGGGCAATGTCAATATCCTGAAGCTTCCGCAGGCGGATAAAGGTCTCTCTGTGGAAATACTTGTGGAACTGATTAAAATAGAACCCGGGCTTGCACCCTATCTGTATGTGTTTGACACGCCCTCGGAGGATGTGGAGGCCATGCGGCAGATGGCGGATATGAGTGACGGCATTGTGGTGTGGGGCGGTGATGAGGCAGTGCGTGCGGTGCGTCACATGGCAAATCCGGGCGTTAAGCTCATTGAGTGGGGACATAAGCTGGGCTTTGCCTATCTGTCGGGCTATGAGGATAAGGAACGGGAGCTTATGGCCCTGGCGGAGCATATCGCAAAGACCAGACAACTGCTCTGCAGCTCCTGTCAGGTTATTTATATCGACACGGAGGATATGGAGGAGCTATACGGCTTCTGTCAGGAATTCCTGCCCTATCTGCAGAGGGCCGCTGACAAATATATGCAGACAGAATCGGATACCATAGGGACGCGGGCGGAGCTTTCCCTGCGGCGTTACAGCGATGAGGTGGAGAATGTGTTTTTGAGGGAGCAGGGGAAGAAAGCTGCCGCATCCTCTGTGGCGGAGCGCAGGCGGGTCTGGTACGGCAGGGGCTGCTCCCTGACAGCCACGGGAGACAGCGCGCTGGAGTGCTCCTATATGTTTGGAAATTGTCTGGTGAAGCGCCTGCCCCGGGACAGGGTGATGATGCAGCTTCGCAGACACAAGGGAGTGCTGCAGACCGTCGGGCTGATTTGTGACAGGGAGAGTCGGGAAGAGCTCACAGATTTACTGGCAGCCTGCGGCCTGACTCGCATCATGCGGGCTGGCAGCCAGTCGGACGCATTTGTGGGTGAGGCCCACGACGGGGAGTATGCCCTGCGAAGATATGTGCGTGCGGTGGATGTGGAGCGCGATTTGTGCATCTCTCATAAATAATACGGTATAAATTTCATGCAAAAACTCCTTTGAAAATAGTGTTTAAAAAATGTATAATATCTAGGAACGTGTGGCAGAACTGCGTAAATCCGGTTACCTGCCACGCGTTCTTTTTGTTTTGAAAGGAGATATAGACATGGAAACAATGAGCAATTCTTTTTTAATGGAGGAGTCAGTGGGCAGGCTGATGAGAAAGTACGCAATTCCCTGCATTATTTCACTTCTGGTAGGAGCTTTATACAATATTGTTGACCAGATATTCATTGCCAACGCCACTTATCTGGGCTCCTACGGAAATGCCGCGAATACGGTGGTGTTTCCGCTGACTGTCATTGCGCTGGCCATAGCCGTCATGGTCGGTGACGGCTGCTGCGCGTTTGTGAGCCTGAGCCTTGGCAAGAATAAGCCTCAGGATGCAGGCAAAAGTATGGGGAATTCCATACTGCTTACGTTGCTTTTCGGTGTGGTGTTGTGCGTCATTTATCTGGTGTTCAGCCGTCAGATCATCACAATGTTCGGAGGGACAGTAAATGAAGAGACTTTTCGTCATTCAAAAGAATATTTCTTCTGGATTTCCCTTGGCATTCCGTTCTATATGTTCGGGCAGGCCATGAATCCGGTGATCCGCGCGGATGGAAGTCCGAAGTATGCCATGATATCGACGCTTGCGGGCGCTGTGATCAATATTATCCTGGACCCGATCTTTATTTTTGCATTTCGATGGGGGATGATGGGGGCGGCAGTCGCGACAGTGATCGGTCAGGTCGTGACGGCGGTTCTGGCAGTATGGTATCTGGTTCATACCAAGACTGTGAGACTGGGCAAAAGTGATTTCAGGCTTGATGGAGAAATCGTCCGACGGACTCTGGTTCTTGGCATCTGCAGCTTTTTGTCCCAGATATCGCTCGTCGCGGCGATGGCGGCTATCAATAATATGATCCGCCAATATGGCGCCATGGATACCATTTTCGGGCAGGCGCAGTATGCACAGATTCCCATGGCAGTCGTCGGTATTGTCATGAAGTTCTTTCAGATCGTAATTTCCATTGTGGTGGGAATGGCTGCGGGATGCATTCCGATTGTCGGATATAATATGGGCGCCGGACTGAATATGAGGGTAAAAGAGATTTTTACAAAACTGTTGGCGGCGGAGACTGTTGTCGGCGCAGCGGCATTTATCATTGTGGAATTTTTCCCGGCTCAGTTAATCGGTATTTTCGGGGCGGCCAATGAAAGTGTTTATTACACTGATTTTGCAGTCAGAGCATTCAGAATATATCTCTGCATGGTGATATTCGCATGTGTAAATAAAGCGGCATTTATTTTCCTGCAGGCAATGGGAAAGGCAATGGCGTCAACGATGCTTTCCATGGTGAGAGAGATTGTGTTCGGCGTCGGATTTGCGCTGATTTTGCCAAGGTTCTATGGACTGGATGGAGTTTTGTACTCTATGCCGGTATCCGATATCTTGACATTTATTGTCTCCGCCGTTATCATTGCAATTACCTACAGGCAGCTGAGCAAATGAATTTTAGACAAATGAATTTTTTGGAATTCCTATATTGACAAAACATACCGCTGTATGTATAATGAATCAGTGTGCGAAAGCAGTGCTGACGCACGATAGAGTGCATAGGAGTCGCTATGTTAGTGAATTTATCGGATGTATTAACCTCTGAAGGCAGAGTGATGAAGCGGGAGGTTCCTTTGGAGATGACCGCTTTTGCAAACTGGGCAGGTACTTTTTCTATTGTGGAGAAGTCGCCTGTGGAGTTTACCTTTACCAATATCGGCGTGGACAAGGCCAGGGTGGAGGGGAATTGCAGGCTGGTCTTTGCTGCGGTTTGCGACAGATGTCTTGCGGATGTGCCGGTTGTTCTGGAGCTTTCATTTGACAGGACGGTGGCTGCGCCCGGAGCGATTGCAGATGATGAGGACGCGGAGGCGGATGCCCAAAGCTTTATGGAAGGGTATCAGTTGGACGTGGAGGCTTTTGTGTATGACGAAATTATTGTAAACTGGCCTGTGAAGATTTTGTGCAAGGAGGACTGCAAGGGCGTGTGCCCGGTCTGCGGACAGAATCTGAACGAGAGGGAATGTGGCTGCGACACCTTCGTACCCGACCCCCGTATGGCGGCAATAAAAGATATTTTTAACGCGGATAAGGAGGTGTAACGATGTCTATTTGTCCCAAGAATAAATCTTCCAAAGGTAGAAGAGACAAGAGAAGAGCAAACTGGAAGATGAGTGCTCCGACTCTGGTAAAGTGCAGCAAGTGCGGCGCTCTGATGATGCCTCACAGAGTTTGCAAGAACTGTGGTTCCTACAACAAGAAACAGATTGTAGAAGTTGACTGATGTGAAAAGAAGGCTTTTTCCGGGAGGAGAGAGCCTTTTTCATTTTGTACTTGATTTTTACAGGGCTGTTTAGTATAGTAGAAAAGAGCGCAGGAAATCCATTTTTTGGCGCGATGCAGAGAGGGAAGAAAAATGGCCGAAATGGTAAAGGTGGCAGTGGATGCCATGGGTGGAGACAATGCACCCGGTGAGATCGTAAAGGGCGCAGTGGAGGCCATCAATGCCGACAAGCGCATAAAAGTATTTCTTGTGGGCAGGGAGCCTGCCGTGGCGGAGGAACTTGGAAAATACCAATATGATCCGGAGCAGGTGGAGATTGTCCATGCGGAGGAGGTCATCGAGATGGCGGAGCCGCCCGTGATGGCAATCCGCAAGAAAAAGAATTCCTCCATCGTGAAGGCCATGTATATGGTAAAGGACGGGACTTGCGACGCGCTGGTGTCCGCGGGAAGCACCGGAGCGGTTCTGGTGGGCGGACAGGTGATCGTGGGACGGATCAAGGGAGTGGAGAGACCGCCTCTTGCGCCTCTGATTCCGACGGCGGACGGCGTGGCGCTGCTGATTGACTGCGGTGCGAATGTGGATGCAAGACCTCCTCATCTTCTGCAGTTTGCCAAGATGGGAAGCGTATATATGGAAAATGTCATGGG
>JAIDDH010000137.1 GCA_029055435.1 Acetatifactor sp. | reverse complement strand
TTGTCTCCACAAAGGCGAGAGTAGTCCTGCATTCGGGATCAATACAGAGATTCGTGGTATCGATCCCCAGCTCCCCCAGGACTCCCCTCAATTTCCTACCAAACAGGTCATCCCCCACTTTGCCGATGAATCCCGTCTTATGCCCCAGCTTTGCAAGCAGAGCCAGCACATTGCAGGGAGCTCCGCCGGGATTGGCCTCAAACAAGGTATTTCCCTGGTCGGACAGCCCATTATCCGTCATATCGATCAGTAATTCTCCCAATGCGATCACATCATATTTTTTCATAATCCGCTCTCCTCCCATTCCTCATTTTCTCTCTTTTTTTCCGCCGCGTCAATTGCCCAGATAAATATGCCCGACCTTTCCCGCGACTGTTTTCCCCAGATCATAGACCACATTGCTGATCACATACTCCCCGTCATTGATAAACACCTCTATCAGATTAGGCTCCACAAAGATATCCAGACTGCACCGCCCCAAACTCTCCGGCGTACTGCTTATGAGCGCGGCTCCTTCTACGCCCGCAAACACCCGGCTCCTGTCCGTCTTTACATATCCCTGCTCCATGTGGATGCGGTAACCGCCGATGTCCAGTTCTTCCCCTTCCTCCAGCACCGCCTGCAGCCGCCAGGGGCCTTCCCCCAAAAGGAGTTCCCTATTGTCCTGTTCTCCGGAAAAGTACCTGTCCACCTCCGGGTGTACCCGGAAGAAAATATGCCCTTCCTTGGCTTCCACCACTCTGGGAAGACACATCATCCCATTCCATGGCTTCCCGCCTTCTTCCACAGTTCTTGGCATACGCATCCATGCCACCATCACCCGTCTTCCCTCTCTGTCCACATTGGTCTGAGGGGCGTACAAATCCATCCCGTAATCCACATATTGAAACCTTTCGGGAAGTGTCAGCGCACAGGTCTGCCTGTCAAATTCCGCCGGTGCGCAGACCGAAAAATGCTCGTATCCGTTCCCCGCCTCCCCGATATACATGAGGGATGCCATAAACACATCGGTCTCCCCCAGCCGGAAGACATCCGGGCATTCCACAATCCTGCCGAACTGCGCATGCCTGCACTGGGCGGCATATTCCCAGTTTTCTCCATCCCGGCTCCTGTAAAAGAGCACCCGTCCCGCCTTCTTCTCAAAGGTACTGCCCAATGCCATATAGTAGTTCCCGTCCTCCTGCCACACCTTAGGGTCTCTGGTGTGGGTGGCATTGGCGATATCCTCCTCCCGAATCACCGGAATAATCTGCTTTTTGCCGCCCCAGTTGTCAAAATGAAATCCATCCTCCGAGATAAGCATAGCCTGACTGGTCTCATAATAATCGCCGACCGCCTTATGGATATCCTCCTTATCCGTCTCCAGATACCGCACCGCCGAATAATAGAGATACAGCCGCCCGTCTTTCTCCAGAGCGCTCCCCGAAAAGACTCCGTTCCTGTCGTATTCCTTCGTGGGGAACAGCGCGATATCCAGATGTTCCCAATGTACCAGATCCTCGCTCACTGCATGGCCCCAGTGCATGGTTCCCCACACGGATGCATAGGGAAAATGCTGGTAAAACAAATGATATTTCCCATGATAATAGATAAATCCGTTGGGATCATTGATCCAATTTCCCGGGGCCTTTAAATGCAATGTATTTTTCATCTTATTTGCCATCTCTCTTTTATTTCACATCTTTATTTTACTGCGCCTGCCACCACGCCGTTGATGATCTGCTTCTGTAACACCACATACAAAATCAAAATCGGAATCACACACAATAAAAGTCCCGCCATGATTGTGCCGTAATCCGCGGAATAAGTTCCGTAAAAACTGTAAGTGGACAGCGGCAATGTCAAAAGCTTTTTATCCGTCAACACCAGAGACGGCAGCAGGAAGTCATTCCAGAAAGCCAGCGCATTTAAGATGACCATCGTGGAAATGATTGGTTTCAGCAGCGGGAACACAATGCCGAAATAAGTCTGCATATGGGTGCATCCGTCAATATATGCAGCCTCCTCCAGCGCAATGGGAATGTTTCCGTTTATGAACCCATGGAACATAAATACAGACATGGCCATGGAAAATCCCGTGTGCATGAAGATCAATGTCACCCTGTGGTTCAACACACTCAAGGTACCCCCGTAGATGCTGACCAGAGGAATCATGATAGCCTGAAAGGGAATGATCATGGAGGCCACCATCAGGGCAAAGATGAGCTTGGATAATTTATTTTTATGACGCACGATGTAGTATGCCAGCATGGAAGCCAGTATCGTCACCAGCACTGTCGCGGAGACCGTCACAATCAGCGAATTCACAAAAGCATTCAGGAAATCCATTTGAGTGAACGCCTTGACAAAGTTGTCGAAAGACAATCCCTTGATGGTAAACAGCCATGAAAACGGGCTCTTGATGATGTCCCGCTTCTGCTTCAGGGAGTTGATCACCACCATGACGAAAGGAAACATATATGCGGCAAATATAACAATCAGCCCTGCCATAGACAGCACATTTGTCACTTTTTTCTTATTTCCGCCTACCTGTGTCTGTGCCATTACGCCTCAACCTCCTTTTTCTTTGTCAGATATACCTGCAGACCGCTGATGCATGCCGTGATGATGAACAGAACCAGAGCCTCCGCCTGACCCACACCAAACTGTCTGGAAGTAAAGGCCTTCTCATACACATGCATAGCCGCCATCTCCGTCGTTCCGTAGGGCGCGCCCCCTGTCAGGGACAGGTTCACATCATACACCATAAATGCCCGTGAAAGAGTCAAAAACAGGCAGATAGTGATGGAGGACATCATAAGGGGCATAATAATGTTCTTTAACTTGACAAAACCTGATGCACCGTCAATGCTGGCTGCCTCCATAACATCCTCGCTCAATCCCATGAAGCCGGCCACATAAATCAGGATCATGTACCCGGACAGCTGCCACACGGACACCAGAACCAGCGCCGCAAAAGCTTTTATCGGGTCTGAGAGCCAGGATGCCTCAAACAGACTCCAGCCCGTCGAGTCGCCTATGCTCACAAACACTCTGGAAAACACGAACTGCCAGATATATCCCAGCACAATGCCGCCAATCAGGTTCGGGGTGAAAAAGCCCGCCCGGAAGAAATTCTGCCCTTTTATTCCTCTGGTCAGCAGCCAGGCAATCCCGAATGCCAGCACATTGACAATCACCACCACAAAAATCACATAAGTAAACGTCAGAAGCAGCGAGCTCCAAAACTGCTGATCCCGTATCACTGCCGCAAAATTCTGTAATCCCACAAAGTGTTTCTCACGGGACACACCGTTCCAGTCTGTCAGCGTCAGATAAACGCCATAGAGAAAAGGAACAATCAGGACTGCCACAAAGCAAAACAGCCCGGGCAATGCAAATACGCAGAAATCTTTTCCATTACTCTTAGATTTCATATCTTTTCCTCCTCCATTTATTTCTGCTCATCCCAGTATTTCTGGATGGAATCTATCAGTTCCTGCCTGTCGCTTCTGCCCGCCAGATACTTCTGCATCGCTGCTCCAAGCACTGACCAGTGGTCGTTGGGCACAATGGCCGACGCATTGAAAGCCCTGCCCTCGTGTACCTTGTCATAGATATCCCGGCTCAGAGGATCGCCCGGCTCATAAGGGTTATTCTTAAAAGGCGGGATAATGTTACAGGTCTTAACCAGCATCTGCTGCCCGATCTCACTGTAGACAATCCAGTTCAAGAACTCCTTTGCCGCCGCCTGCTCCTTCTCCGACGCCATCTGACCATCCAGCATCACCTGTTTGGAGGGTGAGCCCTGAATCATCTGATTGGCAAAATCCGACGGATCATTGTTCAGGAAATAGGGAAGGAAACCATAGGCGTCCCCGCTATCCGCGCCCGCCTCCGACAGATTGGGCCATGCCCAGTTGCCATTGAACCAAAAGGCCGTCTTGCCATCCGCCAAATCGATGGCCATCTCATCATAATCCGCTCCCAGAGGGTCTTTCACAGACACATTATACTTCCTCAGCACATCAAAAGCATTCAGGAATTGCTCCAGCCGGTCATAGGATGCCAGATCCATCTGGCCTGCCTTAATCTGCTCGATCACTTCCTGCGCTCCCTCGGAGGTTCCGTCATAGGTCTCGTATATATACTGCAAGTGATGGGCTCCCAGAGACCAGTCTTCCTTCGCCAGAGACAGAGGCCTCTCCATTCCCGCAGCCGCCAGCCGGTCCAAAAGCCCTGTGAATTCCTCCAAAGTGGTAATCGAAGCGGGATCAAAGGGCTCGCCCAATGTCTCCTCGATTACGGCCTTGTTGTAAATAATCCCCCTGCCTTCAATACAGAGCGGAAAACCGTATATCTTCCCGTCTATTTCCGTCAGATAGCCCTCTGCCTCAGCAACCCAGGCTTCTTCCGTCAGGTCCGCCGCCTTCTCCTTTGCCAGAGCGATCACATCCGTGGTATCCAGAATGGACAATGTGGGGGGATTTCCTGAATTATACAGGCTGACAATCTTTGTATAGGGAGAATCTCCGTCTGTCACCGGCATTACTTCCACATGAACCCCGGACTTTTTCTCGTACTCGGCTGCCATTTTTCCCAGCGCCACCTGAATCTCGGCCTTTGAATTCAGGAGCGTGATGCTGGTTCCCTTCAGGGAGCTGTCGTACTGGAAGGTATCCACCGAAGTGTCAATGGGTTCTTCCCTGACTATCTCGTTTGGATCATCCGGATCGCTTGCAAAACCGAAGGTGCATCCCGACAGTACAGTTGACAACAATACCAGTGAAAGCCCCAGCGAAATACGCGATACTGCTTTCCTTTTCATTGCTCTTTCTTCCTCCATTTCTACAATTTTCTACATTTTTCGTAACCGGTTAAGTAACCGGTTACTTTACAAGTATATGGTAACATTTGACACATAATACGTCAACCGTCAACTTTATTTTTATTAATATTGCCGGTTTCACGATCAGATAATTGTGAAAACATTACAAAACCGGTTACTTAACCGGTACCATCTTGTCATCCAATCTGTTTTTTGTTATGATATGATTATGACGGAACTGTTTAGAATTACATCACTGTCAGTAGAGAGGCTTCAGCATGGCACAGAAAAAAAATGTAACCTTCGACGACATTGCAAAATATACGCACTTCTCCAAGACCACCATCTCCCGATACTTTAACAATCCTGATTCTCTCACTCTGGAAAACCAGCAGATCATATCGGACGCCCTTGTGAAATTGAATTATAAGGAAAACAAAGTGGCGCGGATTCTTGCCAACGGGAAAACCGAATTCGTGGGCATCATCATCCCCGACCTGTATCACCACTTCTATTCAGAAATATTGGATCGGATTCTGTCTACCTATGAGACCTTCGGCTATAAATTTCTGGTATTCATCGGCAATGAAAATGAAGAATCGGAAAGACGCTATATCAGAGAACTGCTGGCCTACAAGATTGAGGGCATGATTATTTTAAGCCACACCATCCCCTCTGCAGAACTGGCAGAGCTCCCCATCCCTATCGTGACGATTGAGCGGGAAGACGAGTATGTGTGCAGTGTCAACACGGACAACTACATGGGCGGCTATCAGGCAGCAAGCCTTCTGTCCAGACATGCGTGTGACATCCTGATCCATATCAACACCCCCACCTCGGAGAACATCCCCGCATATGGACGACTTAAGGCTTTCTCCGATTTTTGTGAAGAACATAATCTGAAGCATGAGATCATAATAAAAGAACTGGGAAATACCTACGAAACCGCAAAACCGCTGATTTCAGACATATTAGAACATCTGGACGCCTCTTACTCCGGGCTGAAAAAGGGAATTTTCCTGTCCAGCGATACCCATGCCAATGTGCTTCTGAACCTGCTGATACGCAAATACGGTCATCTGCCGGAGGACTATCTGATTGTCGGTTTTGACAACTCCCCCATTTCCAGAGAAGCCGTCCTCCCCATCAGCACCATAGGACAGCAGATCGATCAGCTTGCCTACGAGGCAGTAAGCCTCCTTGTGGAGCGGATGAATGAACAGAAAAAGCGCAGATCGGTTCCGCTGGAGCATCCCATCCACAAGGTGATACCTCCTGTATTTTTCCGCAGGGAAACCACGGAAAAGTAATGTTTCTCAGGCCCAGAAGGCAACCGCCTCATAGGGCAAAAGAGTTTTGTCCGTGTTTTCATAATTTTGTATCAGAACAGCGTCCTTTTCACAGGTTTTCCATTCACATGAGAGTGTCCTGTCCGTGAAATTGCACAGCACTCTGATACACTTTCCCTGATACGATCTCTCATAGGCGTATATATTCTCATCCTCCGGATTGAGCAGCCGGTAAGAACCATAGACCATAATCTCATTTTCTTTCCGCAGCCGTATCAGTTTCCTGTAAAAATGAAACACGGAATCAGGATTCTCCCTCTCACTTTCTGCGTTGATCTGCCTGTAATTGGGATTTAATCCAATCCACGGTTTTCCCTTCGTAAATCCGCCATTCTCCCTGTCATTCCACTGCATGGGAGTCCTTGCGTTATCCCTGCTTCTCAACTGAATATAGCGGAGCATTTCCTCTTCGGAAACAAGTCCCGCCTCCGTCAGCTCATGGTACGCATGGATGCACTCCACATCCCTGTAATCCTCCAGACTGTCGAAATACGGATTCGTCATGCCCAGTTCCTCGCCCTGATAGATATAGGGGGTTCCCTGCATAAAATGCAGACAGAGGGCGAGCATTTTTGCGGATACTTCCCGATATTCGGGCCTGTCATCGCCAAACCGTGAAACGGAGCGGGGCTGATCGTGGTTACCCAGAAAAAGGCTGTTCCATGCCTTCCCCGAAAGCTCCGTCTGCCACTTGCTCATAACAGCCTTAAACTCCCGAAGGCTTACGCGGGTATCATTCCATTTTCCGAGCTTCCCGTCACCCAGATTGACATGTTCAAACTGAAAGACCATATTCAGCTCCCCTTCTGTCTCTCCCGCGTATCTCTTTGCCTCTTCCAAGGTGACTCCCGCAGTCTCTCCCACGGTCATGATATCGTACCGGGACAATACCTCCCGGTTCATCTCCTTCAGGAATTCATGCACTCTGGGGCCATTCATGGTAAACTCCCCCAGATCCCCGTACAGCCCGCCATGAACCTGTGCGTCCGGGAAATTCTGATCCTTGGAAATCATACTGATCACATCCATGCGGAAACCATCAATCCCCTTATCACACCACCAGCGCATCATATCATAGACGGCATCTCGCGCGGCTTCGTTCTCCCAGTTGATATCCGGCTGCTTCGTGTGGAAGGAATGAAGATAATACATTTCCGTATCCTCATCATATTCCCAGGCAGAACCTCCGAATGAAGCTCCCCAATTGTTGGGCGGGCCTCCCGCCTTTCCCTCCCTCCAGATATAATACTCTCTGTAGGGATTGTCCTTCGACTTTCTGCTCTCCAGAAACCATGGATGCTCGTCAGACGTGTGGTTTACCACCAGGTCCATGACAATCTTAATGCCCATTTTGTGGGCTTTGTCCAGCATCTCATCGAAGTCCTCCATGCTTCCGAACTCCTTCTGTATCGCCCGGTAGTCGGAGATGTCATAGCCATTGTCCGCACCAGGCGACTGATACACAGGGGACAGCCAGATCACGTCAATACCCAGTTCTTTCAGGTAATCCAGCCTGCCGATGATACCCCTGATATCACCGATCCCGTCTCCGTCGCTGTCCATAAAGCTTCTGGGATATATCTGATATACCACAGCTTCCTTCCACCACGCGCGCTTAGTGTTCTCCATCATTAATTTCCCCCTGCCCTTCCTGTGTGCTCCAGCCCTCAACATTACTCATTGTTTCATAGCAAAATTCCGTGACATGCGGATAGTCCTTTGAATTTCTATCATGCAGTCTTGCCCATGCCAGCCCGGGAACATACAAAATTGCCTCAAACCCAAGATTGGCCTTCATTTTTCTTCTGCCCTTTACAACATCATTGTAAAACCGCTTGGAATTGACAAGCGCCACGCAGCGGGTATATAAGAAATCGTCCCCTGAAAAATCCGCATCTTTATAAATATCCCGGGCAATCTTTTTCGTATCCAGCGAATATAAAAGTTCCGCCATCATATCATCAAAAGCAAAAATAAGCTCGTCTCCCCATTTTGAGAGAAATATAATGAGCGGTTCAAGTACGGCAGCATCATTGCCTGCCTTATCCCAGTCAAGGTACGCATCCGTAATATGAAAGAAATCAACTGCTGACATTCTTTTATTGTCAATGATTGCCTGAACAAAAATCGGTGGCTTCCCCTCGCCTGCCGTATAATATTTCCGTTCTTTACCGCTATTTTGATTATCTGACATATGCTGCTCCTCTCAACACCGTTATTTGCCTTACCCATTCCTGTCTTTCCCAAGAGTATCCTTGAGTTTACTGTTTTTTCGGAAGCGTCTTTGTGAGAATTAAAGTGTAAACAACACTTAGAACAATCATAATAAGACTATGGATAATTTGCTTTTCCACCGTAACCCCTGCTCCATTTGAGAAAGTATTGAGAGTGTTAATGGCAGAATGGGTAATAATACAGGGGAGCAGGCTCTTGCTACGATAAAACACCATTACAAACAGGAAACCTACCGCAACCGCAAAGCTGATTTGACACAAATTGTTCACCAAGTCCATACCGCTGCCATTGAATAAATTTACCAAATGCCCTATACCAAAGGTCACACTTGAAACAATAATTGCGGATTTTACATTGTTTTTTGCCATTGCTTTGAACAGGAAACCTCTGAAAATCACTTCCTCGACGAATCCAACGCAAAGCATACAGACAATATGGCAAATGGTATCCGCCAACGGATAATTGACAGCAACACCGTTCCAAAGGTTTCCCGTGGCTAAGATTATCAGCGGTACATAGTAAAGAAACCTGCGGGCGGGTACAGAAGATTTACAAAGCCCATACCGTTCCAGCAAGCCGTTCTTCCAAATAAAGAAAAAAAGGACAACAGCCTGTAAGACACACAAAATAGCGCTTGCAGAGTATGGGGTTCCGATTTTTTCATTTATCGAATTTGCTAAGGATTGCAGAACGCAATAAATTACAATCCAGACAATCGCAAATGTCAGTTCACTTTTCTCATATAGCTTTTTCATTTCGCTTCCTCCTGTATTGCCAATATTGCGCCTGTGTATACCCGCTTTAAATGCGTCGCCACAAGGCTTTCATCATATTCTAATGAATTGTTGGCAATGATACTGGCATACCCATGAACAAATAACGCAAGTGTAATAAAAACTTTTTTGGTCTGTTCTATATTCATATTCATTTCTTCCTGCATTGCAGAAATAACAGGTGTCAGTTCCTCGGAATCTATCATTTCAAGCAGATTGTTTTCAACAGCAAAACCTGATTGAAAAAGAAAGCAGAATAAATTAGGTTCCTCAACTGCAAAGCGAATATAATTCAGCCCGATTCCAAGCATGACACCTTCCTGTGTTTCGGAAATGTTCATCAGATATTCTGTATGATATTCCCCTGTTTTTCCATAAGCAGCTTTTTTTAATTCCTCAATCGTTGCAAAATGGTACATAACAGGCTGTGTGGAACAGTTCAGCCTTTGAGATACCGTCCTTGCATTGATGTTTTCAACTCCTGTTTTGCGTGCAACCTCAAACGCAGCGTCAATAACCATATCTCTTGTAATTTTGGCTTTTGGCGGCATTGCTTTTTCCTCCTGTTATATTATTTCAGTTATATAACATGGATTATATGCTTATCTGGCCATTTTGTCAATCTGCCCAGTTAAGCTTTCACCATTTCAGTCGATAGTTGAATAGACTTTGTACTCTGGTTGTGATATACTAAAGTCAATAGATACATAAATCAGAATAAAAGCGGTGATATAATGACATTGACAAATGAAGATTTAAAAGCCATCGAATCAATGTTAGAGCCCATAAAACGAGACATAAGAAGTATACAGTTGACACTTGAAAACGAAACCAACCGCAATATTAAATTAATTGCAGAAGGGCATCTTGATTTAAGTCGAAAGCTTGATGATGCTTTAAAGGTAGAAAACGAAAAAGAAATGCTTTTGATTCGTGTCAATACACTTGAAAATGAATTGCGAAAAATTAAAGAACGCATTGAAAGCATAGCATAAACTGCATACCACCAGTAAAAAATAAGGGCGTAACCGCTAAAATGGATTGGCTACGCCACGTTAAATTATGATATAAAAAGGCTATGAGCTTTGACGCTCACAGTCTTTTTATTGCTTCTGATCGTATGGTTTGGCTTAAATCGGGCTTGTAATAGCTTTGGTGAAAATATAGGTCTATAGGTAAAAACTGGCTTTAGTGTGGGAAAGTGTCTATCTGTTCTACCACACAGACCCTATTTTTTAACCTACCGAACTGTCTATACAGGGGGAGGGGTATATTTCCATCTGGAAATTTAAGTACCTACTATACGAGGGTATACCCCTATATAGAAAGGGACTCATCTTATACTTTCCATCATAAAACTATTTCTTACATTTATTATATTACCAATAAATTTTATACTCAAAATTTAACTCAGGATCTGAAATATGCCAATGATAAGTAGAATAAAATACCTGTTCCTTAGGTTTTTCTGTCCTTATATTCATAGGGCTGCTTGATATTTTTTGAGTATATATTTTTTTAACTGATGTATCAGATATATTTAAATGCATATTCAAACATTTTATAGGT
>JAIDDH010000136.1 GCA_029055435.1 Acetatifactor sp. | reverse complement strand
ATCACGGGCGGTTCCAGCGGAATCGGCGCCAAAACAGTAGAAATCTTAAAAGCGCAGGGACATCAGGTCATCAATATCGATCTGAGAGACTGTGACATCACTGCCAACCTTGCCACCCCGGAAGGCCGCAATGAGGCCATCCAAAAGCTCCACGAGATGTGTCCCGACGGGCTGGACGGAATGATCTGCAACGCAGGCGTAGCGGGAACTTGCGGCAATCTGGCTCTTATTATATCTCTCAATTATTTCGGCACCATCCGTCTGGCAAAGGGTGTATTTGACCTCCTGGAAAAGAAGCATGGCAGCTGCATCGTCACAGCCTCCAACACCATCTCTCAGGGCGCAGGCCGACTTGATATCGCGGATATCCTGAATAATGTGGGCGATGAACAGCGGGTAGTCAATCTGGTCTCCCAGCTGGATGCCACTAATTTAAGTGTTCAGCAGAGCATTTATGTAGCCACCAAATATGCTCTGGCAAGATATGTGCGCAGGGTTTCTTCTTCCTGGGCAGCAAGGGGCGTGCGCATCAATGCCGTGGCTCCCGGCAATGTCAGGACTGCTATGACCGCAAACATGGGCGAGGCTGCCAATCATGCATTGAACGCTCTGCCCATTCCCACCAAATACGGCACGGAGAGCCTGATGGATCCCGAGGAAATCGGCGAAGTCATGGCTTTTCTGGTATCTCCCAACGCCAGAGGCATCAACGGCAATGTCGTGTTTGTGGACGGCGGAACCGACGCATTATTAAATTCCGAGAAAGTATACTAGGAGGGTTGCGATATGAAAGCGATTGAAAAATATGTTCAGGCCATGGAAAAGAAAGATTATGCCGGATTGGCAGAATTATTTACAAAAGACGGCACTATCAACGACTACTGCTCCAACGGAACGGCACAGTCCGAGTATCATGTATATGGCAAAGAAGCAATTCACATGTTCTTCCGCAACCGCTTCACCTTCGGAAAGTGCTCCATCTCCGAGGCTCAGGTGGTAAACGACACCCAGGCCGAGTTTGTGGCAAACTACGGCGGCTATCTGGTGATGGCTATCGCCACCGTGCGCAGGGAAGATGAAAACGGACTGATCGAAAGATTGACAGTCCGCCCCAAATAACAGTTGTAAAAAGCATCCATATAGTATTTTCCCGACAGGAGAGCTCCCGTATGGCGCTCTCCTGTCTTAATACCCGTACCGTTTCCGATTTCCCAGAAGGAAGGCCCCTGACACTGCCAGCGTCACTCCCTCCGCCACCACAATAGCCATCCATATGCCCTCTATATCAAAGAATACGGGCAGAATGAAAATAGCCGCTACCTGAATCACCAGAGTCCTCAAAAATGAGATCAGCGCGGACACCAGTCCATTGTTCAGTCCTGTGAAAAAAGCCGAGGCAAAGATATTAAATCCACAAATCAAAAAAGAAAACGAATAGTATCTCATGCCAATCTCTGTCATTTTGCACAATTCCAGATCATACCCCACATACAGCTTTGCAAAAGGCAGGGCAAGCAGTTCAGCAGCCACTGTCATAGCAATCCCAACCACCAGTGTCAATATCAGACTCTTCCGCAGAAGGCTCTTCAGTTCCTCCTTATTGCCCGCACCAAAATGATATCCCACCACAGGATTGATTCCCACGGAATAACCAAAAAATACTGCCATAAAAATAAAAGACACATACATGATCACACCGTAGGCCGCCACACCGTTCTCCGCTGCCAGCTTCAGCAACTGCAGATTATAAAGCATTCCCACCAGCGATGCGGACAGGTTTGTCATCATCTCCGAGGAACCGTTGAGACAGGCCTTGGAAAACGCCCGCCAGTCCATTCTTGTCCTCACAAAGCGCAGCAGACTCTTATTTTCCCGCAGAAAATATACTGTGGGAATCATTGCCCCCGCCATCTGACTCAAGGCAGTCGCCACAGCCGCTCCCGCCACGCCGAGACGAAACACATACACCAGAACATAGTCCAGAATCATATTCATCACCCCGGAAAAGATGGATATGAAAAGTCCGAAATCAGCCTTCTGCGCCGTCACCAGAAAACTCTGATAACTGTTTTGAAGCATAAAAAAAGTAATAGCACTGATAATAATCCTGCCATAGAGGACGCCGTCGTCTAAAATCGATTCACTTGCCCCCAAAAGACGCGCAATCTGAGGCATAAAAATAAAACCTGCCACGGAAATGACAATTCCCACCACCACAACAACTCCGGTAAGCATGGTAAAAATTTCCTGCCCTCTCCGGCTATGCCCCTCGCCGAACACAAATGCAACCAGCGCGCTTCCTCCGGTTCCAATCATAAAACCGAAAGCTCCCAGCGCCATCAGCACCGGCATAATCAGATTCACTGCCGCAAAAGCATCCTTCCCCGCAAAATTGGACACAAAAAAACCATCCACAATACTGTATATGGAAGTCACCAACATCATCAGGATACAGGGCATTACGAAACGAATAAGTTTTCCATAGGTGAAATGATCGCTTAAATTGATTTGTCTTTTTTTCATAAAATTCTCCGTCAGTGTATCACCTATTATATCATGTTATTGCCAGAATACAAGCTTGATTTCCCTGAGTCTCCACCTGCCTTGTATCAGTTCAGCCTACCTTTACAGACCGGTCCTTATAATTTCCTTCCACTTCTTCGAGAACATATAATAGCCAAGCATCATGACCATGCCAAAACAAAAACTAATCGGGAAACACAACATGACATAGGTTCCGTCAAAAAAACGATCGATCAAATAAGCACTTGGAATACGTACTGCCCAGAGCATCAGGATGTTTACAATTGTTGTGTAACGAATCAGCCCTACACCGTTTACCACACAGATAATGCCGTTAAATATGGCGTAAAACCATTGCGATAAGAGGAGCACCACAACATATCTGCTGGCGTACATAAGTACTGCTTCATCTCTCGTAAATATCCGTAATATTGGCATACGAAAAGAAATCATACATAATCCAAAAGTCAGCGTAACAACGCCGGAAATCACCGGAATCCGAATATAACCCTGCCGAAGCCTGTCAAAATTTTTGGCTCCGAAATTTTGTCCCGAAAAAGTGGTTGCCGCAGAAGATAATGCGGTAATTGCTATATTAGTCAGTCCCGTCACTCTGCCTGCAACCGAATTACCTGCCATAAAAACGGATCCCTGTGCATTTACCAAAGTCTGTATTGCCACATGCCCAAGAGAGTACAGGGAATTGTTCAGTCCGATGGGAAGACCGATCATAACAATCTGCTTCAATTCGTTCCAATCTACTCCCTTGGGAAGATAGGATAATTCCAAATCGGGGAATTTTTTTCTGATATACACGATACTGATAATCCATGACAAATACATTGCAAGACTCGTAGAAAGTGCCGCACCGCCTGCATCCATTCCCAATCCGGCAACGAACCAAATATCCAGCACAATATTGGCAATACAGGAGACTGCCAAAAACCACAGTGACGCCTTACTGTCCCCCATGCCCCGAAGAATTCCTGCATTCATGTTATAGCCGATATTTCCAAGGGCTCCAAAGAACACTATTCTCGTATATGCCACTGCTGCATCCCATGTATCCGCAGGGGCCCCCATCCACCTCAGGATCAACGGCGCTGCAAAATATCCGATTATGCAAAGAGGGATGCCGCATACAAACACGAAGAATGTAGCTGTATCCACTGCCCGCCGCATCTTTTCCATATCTTTAGCTCCCACATATTGAGAGATCAATATGGATACCCCTGTGCCAATTCCAAGAAAAACGCATAGAAGCACCTCCACCGGCTGGGAGCTGGTCCCCACTGCCGCCAGAGAGGTCTCCCCACAGTAATTTCCGATAACCAGTGTATCCACTGTGGTATATAAATATTGTAATATATTTCCCAGCACAATAGGAATGGCAAAGAAAAATACCTTCTTCATAATCGGGCCGGTTGTCATATCTATTTTCTTCTGTTCCATTGGTAAAATACACTTTCTTTTGAGTTAAATATGCATTGTCATTATTGTACAATAAAAAAAAAGTGTTTTCCACATAGTTCTTGACATATTCAAGCAAAAACATTGAATTTTTGTTATTGGGGGATTATATAGAGGGGCTTTTGAACAGGATGCTGTCTGGATATGAGCAGAGCGACGATTATTCGGATATAAGTATTAAAAATTGGCGTCAGAAGCTTATTCCACATCTGGCTCTTTGGGGAGCTCCACCCTGCCTTTATTCCTGAACACAACTCCTTCATCGGCCTCAGCCATCAACATGGAATTTACATACCTTACTTCATCTTCATATATTTTTCTGGTGCGAATCGTTATTGATTTCCTGTTCGGATTTAGTTTTGGTTTCCTCAAGACTTCCTTGCTGAAGACTGCAACATGTTTCGGTGCCCCACAGACTCCGTTTGCGGCAAGCAAAATGGTTCTGTCTGGTGAGATAGGAAAGATGGCGTACATATTCATTTCCATCCCCCAATCAGTTACACCATTCACAAGTGTTGGATAAACATCACTTATGATAAAATCTATAGGCCCCCTTCTTTCTACAACAACAAAATAAAGGCCAGAATATCCAAATATATCACGATGGAAAAAGACCTTGATCGGGTGGTCTATTTCTTTATGCTCCCATACTTCCCTCAAGGACCTGCAATTAACTAAATTCCCCAGGTTCCTTTTCCAGAAGTCTGACAAATTCCCGTCTTCCTGGTACATGGAATAAAATGCTTTGTTCTCCTCGGATGCTTCGATTCCGAACTTTTTGCTTGTGATGCTCGACCTGAACGGCATGATGGCGAAGAAAAGCTTCAACCTCTCATCTTCTTCCAAAGTAATTGATATCTCATCCCCATTAAGGAACTTCCCTGTTATAATTTGTGCTATTTCACCTTCAAACCGGGCCATGTCTTTCTCAATCTTTGTCGGCTCACCTGGGTTATTTATTTCATCACGGTACAAGTTCCTGACCATAAACACATCCTTAGTTTTCTTTATAGATATATCGGAAACCTTTTTGTCAAAGTAAAACAGGTCGCCCCTGTCATCAAAACAGAAGTTTCTCAAAATAAACTGTGGTATATAATGATGCCTTACCGGTTCCTTTTTCATCACCTATTGCTCCTCCTTATGTCAAACAGCAAATTCTGCCAGCCATCCCTTAACGACTTCTTCAGCATTCCTTTTTTCTTTCTCCCATGCTTATTTTCTCTTTTGGATTACTGCACCTAGCTTTTGCTTGTACCGATTCTTCATACTGTAGTATAAACTATTCCAACTGTAAAAGCCACCAGCAAACATTAATAACTACTAATTCTTCACATTATGATTGTTCTTAGCCAATTGTAATATGGCTGTAGGTGTGATTCCCGATGAGATGCCCTTCCTCCTGCATTCTCTTAATGACATCCGGATGAAGCTTTGCGTGCTCTCCGGTGACAAAAAAGGTTGCCCCCACGCCCCGCTCTTTCAGCCCGTCCAGAAGCTACTCCGTGTAGTAGGGGTGGGGACCGTCATCTGCTGATGTCAAGTAAGGATCAAAAGTTTTTCAACTTTTTTGATTTTGGGGTTGAGAAACAGAAAATTCACAATATAACATACATATTGCGAATTCAGTCTAAAACACAAAACATTTCTATTGCTCTAAGTCCTCTTCCGAAACTTCTGCTTCATCCGTTTCCTGTACCAGAAAAACTCATCTCTACATCTTCTTTCAACGATATATAGTAAACGCATTTAGCGTTTGCGTTATTCGATAATTTTCAACTTAATTCAAAACAAGAAAATCTGCATAAGGTTTGCAGTTGCTCATTAATGTTAAAAATCATGCAAAATATTCATCCAATACCTCTGCTAATTTCTCTAATGAAGAAAAATAGTGGTTGTGTGTTTTTCTCTGCGCATTATTCTCCGAAACTGTTCAATCGAATTTAAATCTGGAGAATATGGTGGTAATGATATGTATTCCATGTTTTCTCTAATATCGAAATACTCATTTAGAGCTTCTATCCAAGTCAAATGTATGGCTTTTTTATGCCAAGAAGCATTGCCTAAAATGATGCAGTACTTTTTACCATTAAGGCACGGCCTGGTTTTTATGAACTCTCTGATGCTTTATATCACTAACTCATAATTGAACCATCCTGGTTTAGTTATTGTTAATTCACCAGTTTCAAGGATAACAAAGCCGCTATATGCCATATTGTTCTTACCCGATTTGGACATCACTTTAGGTTTGGATCCTTTGGGGATCCATTTTCTTGTTATTGTCGTCTGGATTTTCCAATGATGGATATGTCTGCGACTTCCTTAATGCGCCAAACAAAATATAGGTGATAATCATCGAGGCAGAATTATTGACGTATTTTCCTTGGGAACCCGCAGTCCTTCTGCTGGCGAAACCTCTTAGACAATCTGTCAATCCATCTGGTGGTGATTTATGTTTTGGCTGGTTGGGAAGTCCCAGGCTATACCTGTATAAGCCTTTAGGCTGTGTATCCACCTTTTGGAAATGGATACTTGCCAGAAAGAATAAAATTATACAATACCAAAAAGTACTTATGATGCTTCAATGCATCCCGTACATCTTTGCAGGCTTGATGTCGGCGCTGACTTCTCTAAAACTGCTCCTAGCATGCCCGCTTGCAACAAAACAAGGGAAACCCGGCGAAACAATCTATTTCGCCGGGTTTGTAGAGTACCCGCCCACTTTCGATATTTCAGTTTTTAAAAAGACCCGCAAGTACTTGTGCAATTTTTTCAAGGGTACTATCATCCGAAGAATTGTGCTCCACAAGGAACTCCCATTTACCATCTTCTGTTCTATGGATTTTGATATGTGTCCTTAAGAGGAACAGCGCGGCGATCAGCACCCCCACCTCCGGCAAACCGGGAATGGCAAAAGCCTGAGCAGCCTGCGTGTTTTCCCGGCAGTGCTTTACTGTGGAGGACAGAGCAGATTCTTTCTCTCCATTACAATCACATCATCCCAAAAGTCTATGGGCAACGGCGCAAGCAGGACAATTTGACCTTGATATTGCGAATAAAATTCTGCAAAACCAGGATCCCGCTGTGCCAAGGCCAATATAGTACTCTTTTGGGCATATGTAGAATATTCAACTGTTGGCATCATTCAATTCAACCTCCATTTCTTCCAGAATTTCCGTCAGTTCTCGGGGCGTACATGTTGACCACGCCTGCCTCAATTGGCTGTACTCCGTACCTGCAGTCGTATGCAGCAGGCGAGCATAACTACGAATCACAATCATCAGGCTATGCGTGTCCTTTGTATCAGCAAACATTTTGATGGATCTTAAATAAAAATCACCTGCTTGAGAAAAATCCCGCCGCTCTTGGGCAATTCTGCCCAGTTGATGGTAGGTGATGGACGCTCCATGCTCATTGCCTTGTTTTTCTTCTATCGCCAGCGACTTTTTGTAC
>JAIDDH010000135.1 GCA_029055435.1 Acetatifactor sp. | reverse complement strand
AGCGTAAAATGTACCTTCAACAGTGCAGGAGTAACCTTCAACGATGCGTTGACCGTAACAGATGAAGGACTGAACAACGCAGAGCTTGTACTTGGTAAGGACTACAAGGTAAGCTACAGCGGCAACAAGAAGGTTGGTAGCAATGCGAAGTATACCGTAACCTTCCTTGGCAACTACAAGGGTAGCGCAGCAATTAAGAAGACCTTTGAGATTACTGCGGCAAGCCTGAAAGACCTGGAAGACGCAGGCGAATTGACTGCTATTTCCGCAGACAAGGCATACACCAAGCCCGCTATTATCAAGTCCGCACCTTATGTACTGGTGAACGGCGTTGCACTGAAGAGCTCTGATTACACGGTGAAGTATTATCTGAATGAAGAGATGACGACCGAGATGAAGGGCAAAGACAAAGTGACACTGGGTGCAGACGAGACCTCCAAGACCGTATGGGTGAAGATCACCGGTAAGAAGAACTACAGCGGCGAGGTAACGACCAGCTATGACGTTCTCAGCACAACAGGAAAGACTGATATCTCCAAAGCGAAGATTACAGTCAAAGACAGTGCAGGGAAGAAGCAGAGCAAGGTGGAGTACAGCGGCGAAGCAGTATATCCTTACAGCATAGAGATTAAAGTAGGCAAGGCAACTCCTATTCTCTTGAAATACGATGCTGACACAGCTAGTTGGGTTACCAGCGACGGCAGTGCTACTCAGGACTTCGATATCCTGGTTGTAAACAACATCGAGAAGGGCAAGGCAACGATCATCGTTACTGGTGATGGCGCTAATGTAGGCAGCAAGACCGCAACCTTCAGTGTTGTATCACAGAACTTAAAGAATGTACCTGCAGAGTTCTGGAGTGACTTCAAGGATCTCAAGGGACTGTTGGGACTGTAAGAAGTATTTATGGAAGGCAAATGCCATTCCGGTAAAGAATAACAGAATGTAAACTGTAAACAGAAGGCGTGTGTCCGAAAGGATGCACGCCTTTTGCTTCGTATAGATTTTGCTTTCTTAGGGCATTCTATTCTCATGAAACAGAGAACATTTGATTTTTATGTGCTTTTATTTTTTCTCATTTCCTTTGTCGGCTGGCTGTGGGAGGTTGGGCTGTATCTGGTGACAGAGCATGCTTTGATTAACAGAGGAGTTTATCAGGGTCCCTATCTGCCCATTTATGGGGTAGGGGGACTTTTATTGTGGTTTCTGCTGCAAAAGCTGCATAAGAAACCGCTATTGACTTTTTTGTTGTCGGCGCTGATATGTTCTGTTCTAGAATATATAACAAGTGTTATTCTAGAATGGAAATGGGGGGTGCGCTGGTGGGATTATGAGAATCATTTTCTGAATCTGAATGGGCGGATATGTCTTCTGGGGGCAGTGTGCTTCGGACTGGGAGGAATGGCCTTAAACTGCTATTTACTGCCCATCTATATGAGACTTTATCATCGGATTTCCCAGAAATGGAGACTGATTTTATGTGGCATTTTCCTCACAATATTTATTCTGGACATTACCTATTGTGCAGTGCGGCCCAATGTGGGGTATGGCATTACACAGTAGATTAAGTTTGTTATTGAAAAAAATAGCGGTTGTGATAGAATAATTTATAGATTTATTATGTGCAAGATGTTTTGATACTTGAAAATACACAGGTTGCAGGAAAGGCATTCATATGCAGATTATCATTGTGGGATGCGGCAAGGTGGGGACAGCCCTAACGCGGAGATTAAGCACAGAGGACAATAATATATGTATTGTGGATATTGATAAGAGCACTGTGCATCAATTGGCGGCAGAATGTGACGTCATGGGGCTGGTAGGAAACGGCGCCAGTTATAGTGTGCTGGCAGAGGCGGGTATTGAGCACGCGGATCTGCTGATTGCGATGACGGAGTCGGATGAATTGAATCTCCTCTGCTGCGTGATTGCCCGAAAAGCTTCAAAATGTCAGACCATCGCCCGGGTGCGCAATCCCATGTACAATCTGGAGCAGCAGTTTTTACAGAAAGAACTGGGGCTGTCCATGATTATTAATCCGGAGCAGACGGCAGCCAGAGAGATTGCCAATTTGTTGTGTTTTCCTAGCGCCATCGGAATTGATACCTTCTCCAAAGGCGGTGTGGAGATGCTGCGTTTTCGTATCCCTGCGGATTCCATGCTGCAGGACATGTCTCTGAAAGAGGTTTCCGCCAAAATGCATTGTGACTTTCTGATCTGTGCCGTGGATCGGGAGAATGAAGTGCGGATTCCCGACGGTAATTTCGTGTTGCATGCAGGGGATATTATTTCCATTGTCACTTCCCGCCAAAATGCAGTTGCATTCTGTGAAAAAATCAATATGAAGACTACCGGTGTGAAAAATACCATGATTATAGGGGGCGGTAAGATATCTCTGTATCTGGCCCAGCAACTCCAGAGTCTGGGAATCGCCGTCAAGATTATCGAGCGCGACGCCAAACGCTGTGAGGAACTCACTGAGTTATTGCCGGAAGCGGTGATTATTCATGGTGATGGAAGCGATGAAGCGCTGCTACAGGAGGAGCGCATTGATAAGATGGCGTCTTTTGTGGCTCTGACAAATATGGATGAGGAGAATATTCTGCTGTCGCTGTTTGCCAAAAAGCGAGTGAGCCGTAAAGTGGTGACTAAAATCAAGAGACAGCAGCTCGATGAAGTCATACATAATCTAGATTTGGACAGTGTCATCTATCCGAGCCTGTTGACAGCTCAGAAGATTCTGCAGTATGTGCGTGCCACCAAGAATTCCATTGGCAGCAATGTGCAGACGTTGTACCGGCTCTACAATGACCGTGTGGAGGCACTGGAATTTCATATTTCGGAAAACTCCAGGATAACAGGAATTCCTCTGCAAAATCTGCAATTAAAATCAGAATTGTTAATCTGTTGTATCACCCGAAACAAACAGCTGATTATTCCTGACGGGCAGACCTGTATTTTACCCGGGGATTCTATTATTGTAGTTACTACCAGACTGGGGCTGCAGGATGCCAGAGATATTTTGAAGAACTGAGGATAATTGTGTATGAACTATTCCATTATTCGATATGTGTTGGGAACTGTGTTGAAATTTGAGAGTCTGTTTTTGCTCCTGCCCGTGTTCGTGGGAATTTTTTACGGGGAGAAGAGTACCACCGCCTTTTTGATTGTAGCCTTTCTTTGTCTGGCTCTGGGGGTGCTGCTCAGCTTTCGTAAGCCCAAGAGCTATGTGTTCTATGCGCTGGAGGGTTTTGTCAGCGTATCGCTGAGCTGGGTTCTTCTGAGCTTCTTCGGTGCGCTGCCCTTTTGGATGTGCGGAGAGATTCCCTCTTTTACGGATGCTATGTTTGAGGCGGTTTCGGGTTTTACCACCACCGGCGCAAGTATCCTCTCCGATGTGGAGGCGCTCTCCCGTTGCTGCCTGTTCTGGCGCAGTTTCACTCACTGGATTGGCGGTATGGGTGTGCTGGTGTTTGTACTGGCAGTTTTTCCCATGCGCGGCGGACAGACTATGTTTCTCATGAAGGCGGAAAGCCCGGGCCCTTCTGTGGAAAAACTGGTTCCCAGAGTGCGGACTACGGCTACTATCCTCTATGCTGTTTACACGATTATGACTATTGTGGAGATTATTCTGCTGGCAGTGACGGGAATGTCTTTCTTTGACGCAGTGACTATTTCCTTGGGTACAGCCGGAACCGGCGGTTTCGGTGTAGTTAATGACAGTGCGGGAAGTTACGCGCCTCATCTTCAGGTAATCATCACCGTGTTCATGATTTTGTTCGGTGTGAATTTCAATATTTATTATCTGTTGCTTCGCAAGAAGGTGAAAGCCGCTCTGCAGTCGGAGGAGCTTCGGATCTATCTGGGCATTATTGTGGCCAGCGGGCTTTTGATCGCATGGAATATCCGGAAAATTTTTCCCGATCCGCTGGATGCGCTCCGACACGCTTTTTTCCAAGTGGGGTCTATCATCACGACAACAGGATATTCCACGGTGGATTTTGATCTTTGGCCGCAGTTTTCCACTACCATATTGGTGATGCTGATGTTTGTGGGTGCCTGTGCGGGCAGCACGGGCGGCGGAATTAAAGTTTCCCGTATTGCTATCATGTTTAAGAGTATGCTGAAGGAATTGTTTCTGATTCATCATCCCCATGGAGTGCGCAAGGTGAAACTGGACGGGCGCACGGTGGAGGCAGAGACGCGGCGTTCAATCTATGTATTTGTGGTGAGTTATGTGTTGATTTATGCGATATCCCTCTTGGGCATCAGCTTGGATAATTTTGATTTTACCACGAATTTCACGGCGGTGGCCGCTACAATCAACAATATCGGACCGGGTCTGTCTATGGTAGGTCCCACGTCCAACTTCGGCTTGTTCTCTGATTTGTCCAAATATATTCTGATGTTTGATATGCTGGCAGGCCGTCTGGAACTTCTGCCGATGATGGTGCTGATTGCACCTATGACTTGGAGGAGAAGATAGGGAGTAATATAGAATATGTAATGTTATTTTAATTTTATCTCCTGAGATTCGTTAAGTATTCCATTAAACAGATTTGAAGGATTTTTAATCCAAAACTTAGATATATCAAAATTTTTGCTTTCTAATTTAACTGCAAGATTTTTTTCTATCACAAGTGCATGCTTATAATCCTTATTTGACTTACTCCCTGTAAGTTCTCTAATCTGCCGTATATCACAGCTTCTAAGCAGTTCATCCTCCAAGTTCTCTACCTGTGGAATACAGATAACTTTCTTTACCTGACAACATTGATTTAAAATCTGTATATTTTTACGAAATATATCCACGTTTCCCGTATCTGTATCAAATACCAGAACCACAATTGTATCTTTTCTAAGCTGCATAAGCCTTAATCTGGTCAGTTCTTCTTGAACTACATTTATTTTTTCAACTTTTCCGAGATAAATCAAGCACATCTGGGACTTCAGTACATTAATTAATTTTTCTTCATCTGCCCCTTCAACATAATATTGATAATATTTACCTTTTCCCATGCATATACCTCACTATATCTTTTGTGCAGTTAAACTTCCGCCAGTTCATACAATAAATCGATGCTGGGCGAAGCGGCAAACAAATCATTTTCCACCGCATTTTTTACAGAATCCGTACTTCTCTTTAAAAATGCAGAAGCGCTGATACATTTAATCGGCTGCTCAATATCGTGAATATCCTTCTTTAAAAACGTAAATGAATGTTTGGGCAAAGGCAAATCTAATATATCCATATTATGGGTGGTGAAAAAAAGTTGATCATTATCATTCAGTCTTTGAATCATCAGGGACAAAATTGCTTTCTCCACATCACTGTGTATATAAGAAAATTTTTCATCACAATAATAAAACCCATATGCATCCTCTATAATAGCAGTCAAAAATCCCGCAAGCTCTATACCGGCCTTAGTTCCACTGGACAACACATTTGAACCACTGACTTTGCCGTCCTGAATAATTACCGACTGATGAGGATAACGAATAATATAAGTATTCTCAACTTCCTCTGACATGTCTACCTTTATGATTGAAGAATCCAAAGTTTTTAAAATATTTTCCAACACATGCGTGTATTTCCCGGAATCTCTTGCCGCATAAACCTGATTACTCTCTCTAGAATCCATAGGATACTGAAATACCCATGACAGACCATCTACCTTCTCTAATTCCTCCAGATAACTTTCTCCACCAGGTTCTGAAATCTCTTCCAGACGATGTACACAAGTCTCATAACTGTCTCTGGCATTGATTTTGACTGACTTCACCCGGACACAAATGTCGGAAGATAAATATTTCCTTTCCTCTGGTGGTTTTATCACTGTATGCACCCGGTATAATATAAATTCGTCTCCCACAAAATCAATTGTAAAAGAAGCTTCCTTACTTTTGTCCGTAATAACCTTTGTGAGAGTATCAAATTGCTTCTTGTCCATAAAATTAAAAATTTGCATCAGCATTTTTCCAATGGATGTTTTGCCCGTCGCATTTGCACCCATCAGAATATTAACCTTTTTGTATCTGAAATTAGGCCTGTCCTTTAAATACTCATCTTTTACATAAGAACCTACAATTTTTTTAGGATATGACATATTCAAATGAAAATTGTTCAATGCAAAAAAATTATTAATTTTCATATCCATAACTATCATATGTTTTTCCTCCGCGTGTATTACTTCGTTTTTCACGAACTAATTACCTCCCATTTATCATATATTATTTTTGGGCACTTTTCAAGACAAAACACCTGAAATATGTGTTGTTTATAGGTTGAATAAATAAAGCGTAAATATACCTGCAAATATTATAATATATGCCATAAGTTGAAAAATATTGCACATGCAAATTCAGGACGTACACTTGTTGGAAACGTGCGCTGCCAAGCGCACATAAAAAAACACACACCCTTTCGAGTATGTGCTTTTTATGTCTACCCCCGGCAGTCTGCCAGGGGTAGCAAAATTCAAATACATTTTTTTACACAATCATATTGTGCTTTTTCTCCAGTGAGAACTTCTTACAGTCCCAACAGTCCCTTGAGATCCTTGAAGTCACTCCAGAACTCTGCAGGTACATTCTTTAAGTTCTGTGATACAACACTGAAGGTTGCGGTCTTGCTGCCTACATTAGCGCCATCACCAGTAACGATGATCGTTGCCTTGCCCTTCTCGATGTTGTTTACAACCAGGATATCGAAGTCCTGAGTAGCACTGCCGTCGCTGGTAACCCAACTAGCTGTGTCAGCATCGTATTTCAAGAGAATAGGAGTTGCCTTGCCTACTTTAATCTCTATGCTGTAAGGATATACTGCTTCGCCGGTGTACTCCACCTTGCTCTGCTTCTTCCCTGCACTGTCTTTGACTGTAATCTTTGCCTTGGAGATATCAGTCTTCTCTGCTGTGCTGACAACGTCAAAGCTGGTCATTACCGTGCCGCTGTAGTTCTTCTTACCGGTGATCTCTACATAAACGGTCTTGGAGGTCTCACCTTCACCCAGTGTCACTTTGTTCTTGCCCTTCATCTCGGTCGTCTTAGCTTCATCCAGATAGTACTTCACTGTGTAATCTGAAGTCTTCAGTGCAACGCCGTTCACCAGTACGAAAGGTGCGGACTTGTATACAGCAGCCTTGGTGTATGCCTTGTCTGCGGACTTGAGATACAAGCCATCCTTCTCACTCGGATCATTTGTCTCAGTCATCTCTGCCAGATTTGCCGCAGTGATGGTAAAGGTATTCTTAAGTGCCGCGCTGCCCTTGTAGTTGCCAAGGAAGGTTACGGTATACTTCGCATTGCTACCGACCTTCTTGTTGCCGCTGTAGCTTACCTTGTAGTCCTTACCAAGTACAAGCTCTGCATTGTTCAGTCCTTCATCTGTTACGGTCAACGCATCGTTGAAGGTTACTCCTGCACTGTTGAAGGTACATTTTACGCT
>JAIDDH010000134.1 GCA_029055435.1 Acetatifactor sp. | reverse complement strand
GAACTGTCTCCAGTCTTTCAAATCTCTCATTCCATCCATTTGATCTTTTATCTGATTGTTCATCTGACCTTTCGTTTGATTCTTCATTTACTTCTCCTCCTTTAATTTTCACTTCATTGTTTTTGTTTATCATTTTCATTTTTCTTTTTTATTCACGTCCCTCATAATCCCATGGAACTGAAAGCAGGCAGCATTACGATTACCATTACGACCCCCAGCATCATCACCATGGGCAGCAATAGTTTAGTGGACGCCTCCTCGCCCAGTTTCCTGCCCATCTGAAGCTGCTCTGCCTGAGCCCGCTCTGCCTCCTCATGCAGACGAGGCAGCAAAGAACTGCTTCCCTTTTTCAGATTCTGGGTCATCAGTGTGCTGAGACGAATATATTCCTGCAAACCGGTTCTCCTCCCGAAATGCTCATAGGCATTGGCCTCGGATACACCGGCTTTTAACTCCCGGCAGGTGTAGAGCATTTCTTCATAAGCCGGACTCCGCGGACCGCCGCCTGCCTTTTTCCGCTCATATTCCGCCGCAATTTTCCCGAAAGCACCCCGCAGCGTCATACCGGCCCCAAGGTACAATGCCAGCTTGTGTACTACATCCGAATACTCCCGCTTCATATGTATCCGTTGCTTCTCCAGCTTATCGTGTAAATCCCTGTCGCTCATCCCATAGACCAGCACGCCGGCAAAGAGCGCTCCCGCCCACAAAATCAGACTGTTATCCTCCACTACCCTACGCCACTTTACAGACATGCCGTCTACACTCTCCGGCAGCATCCAGTATTCTTCCGTGCGATCTTCACCTTCGGCAACAATCAGCATCTCCTTCAATTCCCTATAACGCCTTTCCCGCAGCGTCAATTCCTCCGGAAGCAACTTGACTGTCACATCCTGTTCCCATTCCATGTCCCCATAACTGATTTTCGCCTTCAACCGCACTTTCGTCTCCTGTAGGGCAGGCTTAACTGTTCCTGTAGATGTGACACACTCCACATTTTCACTCTTCCACTCCACATCAAAGGGATATCCGGCATATTTCTCCAGCAAATCTAAATCTTGGCTCACTTCCTGTAAGGATGCGTTTTTCCCTGCAATCAACTGCGGAAGGCTCTCACAAAACTCCTGATAACAGCTTTCAGCCTCCTCTGGACTCAACTGCAAGGGCTCCACCTTTATCGAAAACCGCTCCTTTCCTCCATCCAAAACAGCCTCCAGCGTCACCTCCCCGGCGTCGTCCAGAACCGCTCCTCTTTTCAGGGCATTGCCCGGTTCCAGCCTGCGTTCCCCCGCAGCCCGCAAGGCTAATAGCATTGCCAGCATAGAACCGCCCAGAACAATCAATAATGATTTCTCTAATTTACGCATATAATAATTTCTGCGCAGTTCCTCCTGATTGCCGCCCGGATACAACTGCTCCAAATCCGCTCTCACTCCGGAGCGAATCAAGAGTCTGCGCCGATCTAAAAAATCATACAGCAGCGCCGCCGGTCTCTCCAAAAATCCCAAATCTTCGCCTCCATTCCCCTATCCCATTTCCATGGCAATCTTTTGCAAAATCTTGTCACCTATCACATAAGCCGCCAGATAAACAGCCAGACACCCTGTCATGATAGCGGCGCCCTGCCAGTCGTGGTACAGCGTATCAAAATATCCGGGATAACTGACACCTATATACAGCAAAATACCAAAGGGCATCAATTTCATGATGGTCTGCTCCATCTGCCTGCCGCTCAGCAAAGTCCGTATCTCCTGTTTCGCATCAATCTTGCGGCCAATCAAAACCGCTGTTGTCTGAATGATTTCAGAGAGATTTCCACCACTCTTTTTCGCAATGATAAAGACTTGAGCAAACTGCATAATATCATCGCTGGCGCTGCGCGCCGCAAAATCTTCAAGCAGCTCCTCCATAGTGATATTGATTACCAGTCCTCTGCGAATCCCTTCCAATTCCGCATAAATCATGGAATCCTCCCCATACAGCATTCGCATGTCGCTGCGGCTCTCCAGAAAGGCATTTTCCACCGCGTAGCCTGCCTTCAGGGAAGCCGCGACCGAAAGAATGCATTCCTTAAATTGTCGGTTCAAATCCTCCCGGCAGCGTTCCAGCTTTTGTCTGCTCTCCATGCGAAAAAAGAAAAATCCCACTGCCATCAAAGGCAATACGGCCCATACGCTGCGATAGAAAAAGAATGCCAGAGCAATTACCGCCAACGCCGCCTTTCCCACCTCAACCGCAAGCTCCCTGCCAGTCCACTGATATTTATGATAGTCCCGCCGCTTTAAGCTTGTGTTCATCCATAAGCGCCCCCCTTCTCCGCAGTCCTCCAAGAATATGTCCGGCATCATCCTCACTCTGTTCCTCATACACATACAGCGGATTCAGACCGATCTGTTCCTCGTCATAGCCCAGGACCTCTATGATTTCCAACACTTTCCGGGACTTGTCCCGCAGCCGTCCCAGATGCACAATCACATCCAGGCCGGAGGCAATCTGCTGGCGAATGGCAGCCAGCGGAAGGTCCATGCCCATGAGCACCATATTCTCCAGACGGGAGAGCATGTCCGCCGCGCTGTTGGCATGTCCGGTGGACATACTGCCGTCATGTCCTGTGTTGAGGCACTGCATCATGTCAAAGGCCTCGCCACCCCGCACTTCTCCCACAATAATCCTGTCCGGACGCATACGCAGCGAGGCACGGATCAGGTCCCGAATGCTGATTTCTCTGCATCCCTCCAGATTGCCGTTGCGCGTTTCAAGCCGCACCAGATTTGGGATGTCCTGCAGTTGGAGCTCAGCGCTGTCCTCAATCGTAATTACCCGCTCATCCCCGGGAATCCAGGCGGACAGCGCATTCAAAAATGTGGTCTTGCCGCTGCCGGTTCCTCCGCTGACAAACAGATTGTAGCCCGCCTTCACTAGCTTTTGCAGGAACTGCGCCGCCTCCTCAGAGATGGATTCCATCCGCACAAGCTGCTCCATGGTGATGGGATGATCCGGGAACCGCCTTATCGTGACGATCGGCCCGTTCAGAGCGATGGGCTTCATGACAATATTCACGCGGGAGCCATTGGCAAGCCTGGCATCCACAATGGGGGAAGCCTCATTTACCACCCGGTTACAACCCGCCACAATCTTCTGTATCACATCCTGCAATTTTTCCACTGACTCAAAGCGCACCTCCAGCTCCCGTAAGACTCCGCTTTGCTCTATGAAAATAGGATTTATGCCATTGATCATAATCTCTGTCACAGAAGCATCATCCACAAAGCTCTGCAGGATATCCAGCCTCCTCAACGAGTGAAAGAGCTCCCGCTTTAATCGTCTCCTCACATCCACCGGACACAATCTCAATTCCTCCTGTCCCAGCATAGTCTCGTCAATGAGATCGTCCACCTCCTCGTCGCTGTAATCCCTGCCGTAATCCATGCGCTCCTGAATGGCATTTTTCAGATTCCGCTTAAGCTCCCCATACTCCATCAGTTCTCACCTCCTGTAATTTCCCGCAGCACACTCCTCACATAATCCGCAAGCTCCCCTCTGGTATACTGCTCTGGTTCCTCCGGGATTCTCCGCACCTTGGGCAGTGCACATTTACAGGTTTTCTGCAGTACATCATCATACGAATATGCGGCCAAAAGATGTTCATATTCTGCAAGCTTCCCCTGGGCGATACGATCCTCCTTTGTCAGTGTAAAAACCTTGACACAGGAGCGCAGAATATCAAATAATCCCTGCATGCTCTCGCTGAGATCCATAATCACATAATCATACTCTCCCGATTCCTCGAGCCGCCCCAACAAACGCATCCATTCCTGCGACGTCACAAGGATCAGGTTTTGCCCGGATTTCATGGGCGGAATATAGTCCAGACTTCCCCGATGCTGTATGATCGTCTGCAGGCGCAGGAGAAACTTATCCTGCTCTGCCATGAGGAAATACAGTAAATCCGCCAGGTCTCTGGCCCCCGTCTCTGCGGCGAGCTCCGATATGCCTGCGTAATGCTCAAAGTTCAGATATAACACCCTGTATTTTTCCGCCAGCATCTGACCTGCCGTCAGAGCAAAGGTTGTCTGCAGGCATCGGCGCACCGGAGAGTAAATTCCGATAAAACAGGTATTTCCATGCCCCTGTATACGCGGGAACGCAATATCTGCAATCTCCAGATAGACCTCCAGAATACTCTGTAACACCTGCTGAGCCTGCTGATATTTATCCACATTGATAAATTCATCCCATCGCTGCAATCCACCTTCGCTCAATATCACTGTGCGCAGAGGATTCAAGCGCGCCAGCTTCTCCTGATAAGTCCGCTCCGACACCACCATCACATCGATGGGACAATCTTTTTCCTCCTGCAAAAGCTTCTCCACATCTGTGTATGTATGAACACTCCATGGCAGTTCTCTGCGATTCCGCATAAATTCTGTCATAAGCTGCGCATATTCTTCCTCCCTGTCACACAACACCAAAACAGGATTTCTCTTCTCTCTCAATTGACACCTCCACTCTCAATATATACCTCCTATCCCCAGCAGCACGCTGCACAAAACAGGCCCTGACATACAGATGCCTGAGAGCCTTCGCTCCCCCTTCTGCGGCAGATACAGGCCCCATTTGCCGCTGCGGGCCACAGCTGTACAATACGCGCAAAAATACTGAATCCTATCCCGCGCATCACCTTCTCTGCATAGACGAATCAAGGAAAAAATTGCCGAAACCAGCATAGAAAAAAACAGAAAATAAAAGATTCTCCCCGGGGAAAAATATCCCGCACAAACACTTAAAAGCTTCACATCACCTGCCCCCAGACCGCCGATGCGAAAGAGAGGATAGAGTAAGAACATCACCGACACTGCCGCAAGCAGATACATTCCCAAACCCTTAAGTCCATTCTGAAAAACGCTTCTCCCCGCTCCTATCGCCAAAATCAATATCACCGACAGATTCGGGATTTTTCTCTTTCCGTAGTCAAAAAGGCATACTACGCCAAGAGACGTACATAATACCGCCAACCTACCAACTCCTTTTCCGGTTATCCATATTTTGTTTTGCTTCTTGAAATAGTGGGACGAAACCTGTCCCAAAGAATATTCTGAACTGCGGATGGCCATCCGGCTGTCTTTTAGAATAAAGTCATTATAACACAATTTTTGCAGTTGGCAAGCTTGAAAAGTCAAAAAAATTATTTTTGGTAATCTTTCATAATAATTGATAAATTCCCAGACCGTAAAGTGCCACAAACCCAGGCAGACCAAGAATTCCCGATGTCAAAACCGTCACCGCATTGATACCCACGCCCAGAGAAATTCCCACGGATGCCAGCGTAGAATTCACAAAATACATGGCTACAGTACCCAGAATGCTGCGCATGACGATGTTCAGCAGCCACTCCATTTTATTGCGCACGGCGCCGATCAACAGCACGATGCCGCAGGCTGCCGCAATCACCAAAATTCCTCTCCCATATTCCATATTTCTCCCGTTCCGGCCTCCCGGCCTGCATGACCACCTTTTCCTTACATCATATGAAACAATTTCATAAAAATTCCGTTTTTGGTATATTTTACAAGTTCGATGATTATACTGATAATAATTAACAGGTATAAAGTTGAATAAAAATGTGTATTCAACTATTGATCTGATTGCGCGCCGCAGCACGCAGATGGGAATAAGTATGAAAGTATTGTATAAGCAAAGCATGAATACTGTATTACCTGTAGAGGAAGAGCTTGGCTCTCTCAATTTGAAGGAAGCCATCGAAAAAACCCGACAGGCTCTGGAAATCGCCTATTCGGGTTTTAACAATGCCGTCGAAGTGGATTTAATCGACAGCTATATTTATGAAATTAATGCTCTGCAGAAACGCTATCGCCATCTCACCGAACTGGCGGCACAGCAGGCAGAAGAAAGCACGCCCTTATACGCGCATTCCCCGATTCGCGCCCTGGTCAGCCATGTTTTCGGTTAACATACCCCGTCCGTAGGTCAGGCCTGCGTACACAGTCTGGGAATTGCCCATCACGGGACCGCCAGGATTCTGAGGCGCAATCTGCTCATAGGCGTCATGCAGCGGCCGAATAATCCTGCGGATCTCGTCCAAGGCGCCCTCTTTGCAGGCCTGCGCATGTACAAGCTTTTTCGCACAATACAGATAGAGCTGCAGCAGATTGCCCGCAGGCTCATATTCCATATGCAGAGACTGCTCCAGCTCATTCAGGCAGCCTCTGCTCTTGCGTACCGCCTCGGCAAGCGCCTCGGCATCCCCGGACTCTGCGGCCTCCTCAGCCTCATCCAGATAGCAGAGCAGCATCTCGTACAAAATCACAATCAGTTCCGTGGAATTTGCCTGCGCAATCCTCAGGGTGAACTGCTGCTTACATTCGCTGGTCATGCTTTCCCCCTCTTTCTATCACAAACTACATAGATAATTGCAATTACTGTAAAAGCTGCAATACCTGTGAAGGTCTCTCATTGGCCTGTGCAAGCATAGAGGTTCCGGCCTGAGTCAGCACCTGTGCGGTGGTGTACTCGGTCATCTCCTCCGCCATATCCACATCCATAATGCGGGAGTAAGCTGCCGTCATCGTTTCATTGGTGACATCCAGACTGTTTACGGTAGATTCCAGACGATTCTGATAAGCGCCCAGTCTGCCACGGACACTGGATACGAACTGAATCGCATCATCCACACGGGCGATGGCCTCGTCCGCCCCTTCCTTAGTGCTCACATCGATATCCCGGATTCCCATATTCAGCAAATCAATGGAAGGAATCTCCATCTCCAGTACCTGCCCCTCGTTTGCTCCAATCTGAAGACGCATGGCACCAATCCCCGCCACATCTATCTCCAGATTGCTGAAGGAGCCTCCCGTCTCGGGAACTTTCAGCGTCAGCTCAAATCCGCTTTCATCCTTGATAATCACCAGATTATCTCTCATTTCCGCCTTACAGTCCGCAGGAAATTCAGGTCCCAGAGTAGGGTCTCCCGCAAGCGTCAGCTCACCGTCCGCAGATGCAGTCACATTCAGGCTGGCGATGGTATAAATCTTTTGGGAAACATCCCTGCTGTATGAATTAACTTTGACATCATTATCGTTGGTGAAGCCCTTGGAGGTGAACTCCCCGTTCAGCAGCTTCTGTCCGTTGAACTCTGTGTCGTTGGAGATTCGTGTAATCTCCTCCTTCAGCTGCTCGACTTCGTTTTGAATCGTCTGTCTGTCCTCATCCGTCATGGTGCCGGTAGCAGACTTTATGGTCAGCTCATTGATACGCTGCAGCATGTCAGCCACCTCTGTGAGCGCGCCGTCTGCGGTCTCGATGACAGACACGCCGTCGCTGGCGTTCTGATTGGCCACGGAGACTCCTCTGATCTGTGCATTCATTCTCTTTGCCATAGCCAGACCGGCAGGATTATCCTTTGCGTGATTGATCTTCAGACCGGAGGAAAGTCTCTCCAGAGACTTTGCCAGTTTGTTGTCATTGTTTGACAGAGCGTTGTTTGACAGCATTGCCGATACGTTGTAGTTGATTCTCATAGCTTACATTACCCCGCTTTTCCCTATTTTATTGCCTGTAAAAAAAGCTTCGCAACACGATACAGCGTTCCATTGTCAAGAGAAATCCTCTTCTCTTGGGAAGTTACCTCCCCCTGGCTGCTATTTTCCGACGTCCCTGTCACATTTATGTTTCCTCTGCTTACCACAGGTAATTTCACCGCTTCCAAATCCAGAGAAGCATTTTCATTTAACAAGTTATAGAATATATCGGACGCTTCCTGCAATTTCGTAACCTCTTCCGAAGTTTTTCCCAGAAGAAAGCCATCCACTCTGCCGTTTTTCACCTGCAGTCTGGCCTCTATATGAGAATTTTCCCCGAAATCCACCGCAATAGAAATACCGCCCTTTTCCGCACCGCCACGCTCCAGCGTCAGGTGCACCGCAGCCAGTTCATCCCCCACATACATGGATAAAACATACTCTTCATTGCGGGAGAGACTTCCCATGATACTGAGCTGCCTGTGGTTCATCTGCAGGGCGCGCACGTCCAGACTCGTCTCCGCGGCATTGAACACCTGCTCTTCGGTCTCCGACTGCATCTTAGCAACCGTCTCCTCGTACTCCGCCTGGAAGCTTTCTTTATCGGAAAGCTGCTCCCACAGTTCCTCCGCTTTTCTCCGCAGAGCCTTAAAGGGATTTCTGGCATCCTCCACAAGCTCCTGAGCCGCCAGAAGATTCTCTGCAGTCGCGGGCATATCTCCCCTCTCCAGCATGGCCACTGCCGCCTGCTCTGTCTCCGTCACACGCCGAAGCTGTGCAAGCTGTTCCTTCTCGTATCCTGCCTGAATCTGCTCTGTGATGGATTTATTCTCTGCATCTCTCACCAACTCACGCAGCACGCCCAGCTCATCTGTGGCCTGCACATCCATATGGCCGAAATTTCCGCTCCTGACCGCAGATAAAAGATTGGCAAACTGGAGCTCCGACTGTGTATTGAGCACTGAGCCCACAGCCGCCCCGTCCCTGCGCTCGATCTGGTGCAGCAGGCGATACACGCCGATATAGCTCTCCCGCTCCTGCTCCGTAATCTGCTTATTCTGCTCCAAACCATAAAGATACCGGCTGTAGCTCTCGGCCTGCTCCTGAAAGCTCGGGGGCAGATTATCAAAATACTCATTGAGCTGCGCAAAGCTCTGCTCCAGAGGATTGACACCGTCCCGGATCATCTGCAGCGTGGCAGCAGGCGTCATCTTCTCAATCAGATTCCTCACCTGAGCGTCCGCCTCTTTCACGCGCTCGATATTCTCCTCAGTTATCTCCATATGATTATAACCAAGTATACGAACGGCTCTGCAGTTCTCCTCCGTGGGCTCCAGTCCCATCTCCCGCACGAGCTCCTCCACATTACCGAAAGCCTTGCTCATACTGTCGCCCAAATCCGGTCTGGGCGCTGTCATCAGGGACTCGTAGCTCTCGCCCGCTTTCTCATAAGTCTGCTGAAGAGCCGTGCCCTCCGCATGGAAGCGCTCCAAAACAGTGGCATCTTCCCCGTCCGTCTCATAAATGCGCACAGTGCCCAGAAGCTGTGCCGGAAGTCCGGGCAGCTCCCGCATCACGTCATTGGTCTGATTCCAGCTCTCATACTTGGAGACAGCCTCGGCGTCCTCCGGGAAGTAGCTTTCCGCCACTGCCTTCTCCGCCTCCCGCAGAGCCTCGATCAGCTCCTCCATAGGAGTCGTATCAATAGCAAAACCGCTCTTTAAAAGCTTTACATTCACCTCGGCGGTCATGCGCAGGCGAATCTCCTCCAGATGCTTGCGGGCGGTCAGATCTCCCTGCTCCCGCAGCCATTTTTCCGCTTCCTCTCTGTCTGCAAAATCCGGTCTCTCCTGAGCCTCGTATAATGTTCTGTAACGATCCAGAACCTCCACGGCCTTTTCATAAATATTTCCTGCGGCCTGATCTTTCTGGGACAAATCCGCATATATAGGGTCCTTCCCTGAGACTATCGCCTCTGCTGCCGCGGCGGCAAAACTCTCCTCGGTGACGGGCACTACAGCCTCCTGCAGCTTTTTCAGCCGGCTCAGACTCTCCTCCGTCAGAGGAAGCCTGCGCTCCAAAAGCCACTGCGCCGCCTGCCGGTTCTCCTCGTTGGGCTCATAGCCCGCCTGCTCCAGCACCTGATCAATCTGCCTGAGCATATTTTCATCCGCCAGATAATCCATGCCATTCTGGGAAGCACTCCCGCCGCTGTTTACAGCGTCCGCACCGCTGTTCTCCGCCAGATAAAAATTCCAGATTTCCGGCTCCATCTCATTGTCCACCATATACTGATAAGCGCCCTCTGTGGGCGTCTGCAGTTCCGACGCCATGTTCCAGGCCTTCTCTACCGCCGCGATATTTTCCTCGGTGAGCGGGATATCAGCCTCTCTAAAGCTGTCGGCCAATGCTCTTGCCAGAGAGTCGCTTCCCACGGCTGCCGCCAGTGTCTCCATATCAAGGTCATCTGTGTAGCCTGCAATATTTTTGCCGCTGCGCACCAGCTCTGCCTTGATTTTGTCCACAATGGTCACGACCTCATCCGGGTCCATAGATGCAAAGTGGAATCCCTCCTTGGAGAGCTTCTGATAATCCTCCTCAGACATGGTATTTGACATAACTGTCATATAATCCTGAGAGACGCCCACATCCGCAGCAGCGGCCTCCTGCTGAAGCTCCGTCAGGGTCTTTCCCTTATTGCCGTCCCGCTGATCATCCGGACATCCAAATACGGAAAAAGCCTCTTCCCCCTTGGAATAAGACACGTTTTCCGCCCCCGGTCTGTTGGTTCTGGGCTTTTCCTGCGCATGGGCAGCTCTGCCTCCCTCTGCCCGCTCCCCGCGGACTACGGCCTCCGTCCGGTTGTTCTGATTCTGAATCGCAATGTTCATATATACCTCCTGCACATCACAGATACCGTCTGCGATACTGCGTTAATACTCCTGCCGCATTTATGGCACGAATCTTTCTGTCGTCAAAAAAGGTGAGCGCTTCCTGAGCACTCACCTTATATTTCGGTGCATTATTCCATTTTCTTAACCTGTTCCTTAACCTGGCATTTTTATCAAAATCGAAAATCAGAATACAAACACTGCAGCACAATAGGGCGGCAAATCCAAAAAAATGGAATAATCATGGTAATGGCACGGCTCCGCCTTGGCAGAAATTTCCGCAGGAATCTCACTTCCCCAGCCGCCGAACCTCTCCTCGTCGCTGTTCATCAACAGCTTATATTTTTTCTTCTTGGGCACGGGCACCTGATAATTCTCCCATTTGATAGGAGTCATATTCAGCACGAAGAGCAGACTGTTTCTTCCGGTGGAGGACTTACGCACAAAGGAATAGATGCTTCTCTCCGCATCGTCCGCGTTCATCCACTCGAAACCGTCCCAGCAATTATCAAACTCATACAGAGCGGGATATTTGCGATACATCTGTAGAAGCTCCTTCACCCACTCGTGCATGCCCTGATTATTCTTCTCACCCAGCAAGAACCAATCCAGCTCCCTGGCCTCGCTCCACTCGCGCTCCTGCCCGAAATCCTGGCCCATGAACAAAAGCTTTTTGCCGCAGTGTCCGAACATATAGGCATAGCCCACCCGGAGATTGGCGTACTTATCCACCTGATAACCGGGCATTTTATTCACCATGGAACATTTTAAATGTACCACTTCGTCATGAGACAGGGGCAGAATATAATTCTCGCTCTCATTGTAGCTCATGGCAAACGTCATGGCATAGTGATTGCCCTTGCGGTAAATCGGATCCAGCTTCATGTACTCACAGAAATCGTGCATCCAGCCCATGTTCCACTTAAAGGAAAAGCCCAGGCTGTCCGTTCCGATATCCCCGCTGACGTTGGGCCACGCGGTGGACTCCTCTGCGATAGTCAAAAATCCGGGATAGGTGCCGCGGATGACCGAATTCATATGTTTGAAAAATTCAATGGCCTCAAGATTCTTGTTACCGCCAAACTCATTGGGCAGCCACTGGCCGTCCTGCTTACCGTAATCCAGATACAGCATGGACGCCACTGCATCCACACGGATACCGTCCACATGGAACTCCTTGAGCCAGAACAACACATTGGCAATCAGGAAGTTCTTTACCTCTGTCTTGCCGTAATTAAAAATCTTGGTTCCCCAGTCGGGATGCTCTCCCCGCCTCGGATCGGGATGCTCAAAGATGCAGGTTCCGTCAAATTCACCCAGACCATGAGCGTCCGTGGCAAAATGCGCGGGCACCCAGTCAAGAATCACACCCACACCCGCCTTATGCAGCTCATTCACCAGATACATGAATTCCTCCGGTGTGCCATAGCGGGAGGTCGGCGCATAATAACCGGTCACCTGATATCCCCATGAACCGTCAAAGGGATGCTCCGCAATACCCATGAGCTCTACATGAGTATACTTCATCTCCTTCACATACTCCACGATGCGCTTTGCAAATTCTCTATAATTATAGAAGCCCTCCTCAGTGCCGTTGTCGGGATGCTTCATAAAGGAACCGATGTGGCACTCGTAAATTGCCATGGGCTCCTTGTTGGCGTCTTTCTTGTCGCGTTCCGCAAGCCACTTGGCATCCTTCCAGGCAAAGCCCTCCAAATCCGTGATAATCGAAGCCGTGCCCGGGCGATACTCCGCCTGATTGGCAAAAGGGTCTGCCTTGTAGAGCTTCCTGCCGTCCCGCGCCGTAATCAGGAATTTATACATCTCCCCCGTGCCCACGCCGGGTACAAAAACGCTCCAGATGCCGCCCTCTCCCAGCTTTTCCATGGGATGTGCGTCCTCAGTCCAGTCATTGAAGGAGCCTACCACACAGACAGCCTCGGCATTGGGCGCCCACACTGCAAAAAACACACCCTCCTTGCCGTTCTCCGCAGACAAATGCGCTCCCAGCTTCTTGTAGATATCATAGTGGGTTCCCTGTGCAAACAGATACTGATCCGCCTCGGAAATAAATACCTTCTCTCTCATTTCTTCCTCCGTTCTCCTCCTCTATTTTATTTCTACAATAAGACTTACGCGAAATCTTTTTCCGTCACTACTATCATGTCCTCTTCATCATATCGCTTTGCCAGCAAAATGTCAAAGAAATGTCTCGGTGTCTTGCGGTTTGCATGACGGATTGCCCCGTCCACAATCTCCTTCACCTCTGAGGTAGTCACCGCATGATCCAGAGTCTGGCGCTGCTCGATACGATTGTGCAGAGCCAGCACGCCCAGCTCATCGATGGAATACTCCTGCTCTCTGGCATATTTTTTGCCGTAAGCCACAAGCAAATCGTTGCTCAAGGCCTCCACATCCACCCGCGCGGTAAAGACATCCAGAAGCTTCTCATTCTTTTTCAGAAAACGGTTCATCACTCTGGTGTCATCCTGCAGCAAAACCACAATGCCCAGACTTTCCTTCTGCAAGGTTTTATACAGATCCTGAACGGTATTCCCATCCATATCGCAGGCGTTCTGAATAATCAGTGCTCCGTTCTGAAGCTGATTCAGCGTCTCCTCCACATTCTTGGCGCTCAGTCCCTTTCCCGATATTTTTGCAACCTTTCCTGAAAAATTGCTGTCGGTAGACTGAACCTCACGAATCATCTTCTTCGCGAGAGAAAGGGTATCCATGCCCGCCTCACCGGTGATGATGACATTGCCTGTATAAGCGGCCAGACTGATATTGTCCACGGCCTTCACGATCTGATCCTTGGTGGAGCGGCTCTGGATATAAGCACTGTAGAGCTCTCTCTCCTCTCTGGTCATGGAGCGGACCCGCTCCTTTCCGGAAGACTCCTCCACCGGCTCTGCCTTGGACGTTTGTTCCTCCGACTGCTCTTCATGCTCAGTCTCAGATGTCTCTTCCTCAGGCTGTTCTTCCGCCTCCGCCTGAGATGTCTCTTCCTCCGACTGTCCTTCCGGCTCTTCTTTCAGCTCTTCTTGAGACGTCTCTTGCTCAGGCTGTTCTTCCGGCTCTTCTTTCAGCTCTTCCTGAGATGTCTCTTCCTCAGGCTGCTCTTCCGGCTCTGCCTGAGGCAACTCTTCCTCCTCTGACTGCAGCGCCTCTTCCTCTATCGGTTCTTCTCCAAGTTCTCCCGCCGTCTCCGGCTCGTCCACACTCTTTTCCAGTTTTTCCAAAAGTCCATCTTTCACTGCCGCGTCAAAATCTGTAAACATCCTGCCCGTCTGCTGCAGCACATGCTGGCGCACATCTTCCCGGCGCTTCTCCTCATTTTCCTGCTTCATGCGCTCCCACTCAGCCAGCACATCTCCGATATTCATCTGGCCGGTAATCTGCTTTTCTACATTCTCCCTCTCGGGAACCACCAGACTGAGCTGACCGTCCGGCTCTTGAGACAGCACATGGGCAAGCTCCTTGGGCGGCTGTATTCCCGCCATCTTTTTCTCAACAATATTCTGAGGATGGACGACCTGAGCTATAGCGGCCTGCTTTGCAGTCTGCTCAACCGGCAACTCTTCGAGCGTTTCCCCAGTCTGCCCCCCCGCTGTTTCCTCAGATGCTTTCTCCATCGGTTTCTCAACCGTCTCCTCAGGCGCTTTTTCTGCCTGTTTCTCTGCCGCCTCCTCTGACGCTTTCTCCGCCTGCTTCTCAGTCGCCTCCTGGCGCATCTGTGCCAACACAATCTCCCCGGTCTCACCGAAGAAAACCTCCGAGCTTTCCATCTCCTCGGCTTCTGATTCCAAATCCTCCCCGGCGGCATTGTCAGACTCCTGGGAATCCATAGTTTCCATATCTGTATTCATCATGGGCGCAACAATAGAGCGCGTGATGGGATGGTCAATTCCCATGTCCCGGCTGAACGTCTCAGGTTCCGTCGCTTCTGTTATCTCCGCCGCTTCTATTGTCTCTGCTGTTTCGGTTGTCTCCTCCGCAGCCTTCTGCTCTTCGCTCAACAGATTCTTCAGTTCCTGCGCCAGCTCCGCCTGCAGATTCAGGGTATTATACTGCCCCACATCCATGGTTTTCACCTGAATATCTTGTTCCTCGGGTTCTGCGGTCCCACGGGAAGCCGCAACAGCCCCCATATTTCTCTGCATGCCCGCTTGGCCGGTCTCCGTCTTCACAGGCTCAAAAATCTGTGTATCTGCGCTGACGGCCTCGGCTTCATACAGGTCTCCCTGCTCCGCCATCTCTTCATAATAAGCTTCGGAATCCTCCATGTACTGCCCGTCGAACAGCTCCGACTCATCCTCCGGCTCCGATTCTGCAGACGACATGTCAAAACGGTGATCATATTTCTCCTGCTGCTCTGCGCTCAGGGGCTGATGAAGCATTTTCAGTTCCATGGCTTTGACAACATACTCTCCCTCACCGAACCACAGAATCATCTCATCGCACTCCTCCACACAGCGCGTGGCAAGCCCCACTCTGTGATAGAGATAAGCCAGCTCATAAGCCCACTTCTCCCGATAGTCGTGCTTCTTCAAGTCCTCCAAAACCTCTATGCGCTCCTCCAGACTCACATCCTGATCCTCATAGAGCTTATACTGCAGGATATAGCGTCCGGGGTCCTTGGGCGCAACACGCACAAACTCCTTGTAATACTCCATGGCCTGCACGAACTCGCCGGTCTTGATGGACAGCTCGCACAGGGAATAGCAGATATTCCTGCCTCCCGGACGACGCTCATAAGCCAGGAGCAGCAAGTCCCTGGCGTCCTCATATCTTCTGTTTATCTTATACAAATCGCTGATGGTACAGAGCATCATGACACTCTTCACCCTGCGCCAGTCGATGGTGTCCGCAATCTCCGCCGCCTGTATGTAATCTCTCTGTGCAATCAGTTCTCTGATGCTCTCAGCTCTCACTTTATATTCATATTTATCCAAAGTATTTCGCTCCCTTTAGTAATACAATCAAAACACGGTCAAAATGCACTTAAAGTGCACCCGACACCACTCCCATTTTCATTCCTAAGTTTATCATAGTCACTCTGGTATGTCAAAAAATAAAGGCTAAAAAATGCAGAAAAAATACAAGATATAGTTTTGCACCATATCTTGTCAAACTATATATCGATATTATACCCTGTATGCCTACAGGAGATCACTCAGCTTTGCAAACTGCTCCAGCGTGAGAGCTTCCCCCCTTACAGTGGCGGGCAGACCCATCTGTTCCAGCGCCCCGGCCACACGTTCCTTGTCGAGCTGCAGACCTGCCGCATTGTTCAGACTGTTCACCAGCGTCTTGCGTCTTTGATTAAACGCGGCCCGGATGAGTGCAAAAAGCTTTTCCTCATCTGCAACCTGTACCGGCGGCTCCTCATAGCAGGTCAGACGGATGACCGCGCTGCCCACATTCGGTCTGGGAATAAAACAGTTAGGCGGCACATTTGCCACAATCTCCGGTCTGGCATAATACTGCACCGCCAGGGACAACGCGCCGTAATCCTTAGTGCCGGGCCCCACCTGCATCCGATCCGCCACCTCTTTCTGTACCATGACGGTGATACTCTGCAAAGGCACATGCTGCTCGAACAGCCCCATAATGATGGGAGTAGTTATGTAATAAGGAAGATTTGCCACCACCTTGACGGGTCTTCCGGCATTTTTCTCCTGGACAATGTCATTGACGTCCACCTTCAGAATATCCCCGTGGATGACGGTGACATTGTCATAGGCGGACAAAGTGTCCTCCAGAATCGGGATGAGCGCCGCGTCAATTTCCACAGCCACCACCTCCCCCGCAGCCTCCGCCAGATACTGCGTCATGGTGCCGATACCGGGCCCGATCTCCAGCACACAATCCTCCTTTGTGATCTCCGCCGCAGCGATGATTCGTTCCAGCACTCTGGTGTCAATCAGGAAATTCTGACCGTATTTTTTCTGAAATCGAAATCCGTATTTCTGTAGTACTTCTATAGTGTTCTGCGGAATACCCAGCTTTTTTATATCCATTTCCATATCAATTTTCATATCGTCTGCCATGTCTATACCTCCTGCCCGTTTCAGCGGGCAGCAATTCAATATTTGTTTACCAGTATCGGAACTCCTCCAGAAAATGTATACAATTATATAAAACCAGCACATCCATGCCGGACTCCGGCTCATAGCTCTCCATAAAGGGAAAAAGCTTCCCGTTCATATAGCGCAGATCCACCACATAAATCTTTTCGTAATGAAAGGCCAGCATCGGAATCATACAATTCGCGTAAGAGTCCTTGATGACAAAAAGTGTCCGGCCGGTGGGATGTCCCGTGTCGATCTCAATAAACGCGTGATTATCATCCAGAAAATAGCCATACTGATTCTTCGTCTCCAGATAGGACCGCTCATAAAAGGAATTGCTCTTCTTCTGCAGATCATATACGATACGCACGGGCGTCTGCTCAGTCAGCGGAAAATATTCTATACGGTCCGGCTTCACGGGAAGACGGACTTTGGAATATAAAGTCCCCAGAAAGTCCTCCGACACCGTCTCCGCTGTCTCCACGGAAAAGTCCTGCGGAGTCTCACCCACAGCAGCCGCCCACGCCTGATAACCATAATAGGCCCCGCGGGAAGTCCAGTGGTGATCCGTTCGATAATAAATCTCCTCGTCGCTGTGCTGCAGCAGCGTATCATATATATCAATAAAATGTTCTCCGCCCACGCGCTCTTTGGCCGCCGCAAGCAGGGCGCGCTGATCATAAACTTCCGCATAGGCGGGCAGTCTCTGCGGAAAAATATTGTCCGCCGTGGGAACAAGCATCACCCTGGCATCCCAGCGTCCGACCAGTTTTTCCAAAAGCTCAAGTTTCTGCTCCTCCAGCTCCTCAGGATAATCCGCCTTCAGATGCTGCTCGATGAGATAGTCGTCCCTGCCCAGATAGACGCCGTTGATCTCCTTTTTCTGCAGCAGGACATCCGTTCCGGTCTTGATACTGATCCACTTGTCCCGCCCCACAAACTGATCCGTGACATAAGTCTCATAGTCCTTCATGAAACTGCCATCCAGCACACTTTCACGGGTCAGCTCCGGTTTTGCAGCCAGCACACGGTTCTCCTGCGGTGAAAACAGCCTGTCCTCCCGCAGAAAGTCGGCCACTGTAAGCGTCAACAGTATAACACAGATAACGCCTGCGGTCAAAGCGGCGTTTCGTTTTTCTCGATAGTTTTCTCCATATATTTGATTTGAACCGATTCCGTTTTTATGCATATATCTCTTCCCGAATTAAAATCTAAAATACAAAAAAGGATTGTAGGAGGCATCCACCACATAAGCGATGGATAGCAGAAGCAGCGCCGCGGGAATCACTTTTTCCAAAATCCCATAGGACGCCATGGCATATCCTTCGCGGCTCTTGTGCAGTCTTTGGGTCAATGTTGCAGCAAGAGGCGTGGCCGCAAGAATACCAATGAGCAGCAATACCAGATTTTCTCTGCCAAAATACAAGGCCTGTCTGTCCCAGATTGGCTGCCCGCCCAAACCGAACATAGCGCCCAGATAATTTCCTATGGCTCCCGGCGTCTCCAACTCAAAAATCACCCAGCTCAGGAGCACCACGAACAGACAGTACACATGACCCAGAACTTGGGGAAGCCTTGATAAAATTCTGCCGATAAACAGCTTCTCCAGAATCAAAAAAAATGCAAACCAGATACCCCACAGCACAAAATTCCATCCCGCCCCATGCCAGATTCCTGTGAGCATCCACACGATGAAAATATTTGCCAGTTGTCTCGGTATACCTTTCCGATTGCCGCCCAGCGGAATATATACATATTCCCGGAACCAACTGCTCAGAGAAATATGCCATCTGCGCCAAAACTCCGTGACGGATTTGGAAATATACGGATAATTGAAATTTTCGGGAAACTCAAACCCCATGACTGTCCCAAGTCCGATAGCCATGTCGGAATATCCGGAAAAGTCAAAATATATCTGCAGGGCAAATGCTCCGATTCCAATCCATGCGGTGAGTACGCTCATCTCCCCATAGTCCATATCTTTTATCAGGCTCCACAGCAGGCCGATATTGTTTGCCAGAAGCACCTTTTTGGCCAGACCTGTCACAAACCGTTTCGCGCCGTAACTGATTGCCAGAATATCCGGTCTGCGGTCGTGAAGCCGTTCCTCCACCTGACGGTATTTCACGATAGGCCCGGCAATCAACTGCGGAAACATGGTCACAAAAACCCCGAAATCCAGCAGGCTCTTCTGCACTTTGGCCTCCCCCCGATACACATCTATCGTGTAGGACATAGTCTGAAATGTATAAAAAGAGATACCGATGGGCAGCCCCAGATTTAATTGGGGAAAATCCGTTCCCGCCAGCGCATTGACCGACTGAATCAGAAAATCCGCATACTTAAAAAATCCCAGCAACATGAGATTGATGACAAGAGAAGACACCAGCAGTCCCTTTGCCGCCCGTGTCCCCCGCCTTGTCCCAATCAGTCTTCCATGGATATAGTCCGACACTGTGGAAAACAGCATCAGAACCACATATACAGGCTCTCCCCACGCATAGAAAATCAGACTCCCCAAAAAGAGCGCCAGATTTTTTACCCTGCCCGGAGACAGGAAATAACAAAACATAAAAATCGGCAAAAACCGAAACAGAAATAAAATACTGCTAAACACCATAATTCAAAGTCTCTTTTATGACGTCAATCGCCCTCTGATTCTGCTTCCGGCTGTACGCAACAGCCGCCTCGTCACCGTGCTCCGCCGCAGCCTCTAAATCACCGCCCAGAAGGACAAAGCAGACATAATCATCTATACGCTCCACCATACTGCCCTGCACCTTGGGCACATTCATAGGATACTGCAGACTGTTTTCCACCAAGTCTGTGCGATAATTCTGCAGGGCTTCCTCCACAGCATCCGCCTGACCCTCCGCAGCCTTCACAATCAACAATGTGTCCACATTGGCGCTTATCATGGGCGACTCGCCCATATAATCTTCATACATGTCAGATGTCAGACCATAGTTCATCTCCAACATCTCCGCAGGAATCTGCGTATTCGGCCAATATCCCTCTCCCAATTCGTTCACCACTGCCTCACGCAGTGTAGCCATCTCCTCACTCCAGCCCATCTCAGCTTCCATTCCGCCGGCCAAGTCCCCGTCATCTCCATCGGGCACGGTGTCTGTTCCAATGCTGTCCTGTATGGAAGAATTTTCCTGCATATCGGAATCCGTAGAAGTATCGATGTCATTCTTTTTATTTCCACATGCCGTCAAACCAATTGACAGGGCGCCCACACACAGATAAAGCATCCACTTTTTCATAGTTTCCTCCTTAATAACTTTCCTTTTATATGGTTATAAATTATTTTGCGCACAAATAAGCGTTTCATACAATTGGATTGTTATAAAGATGCATATATGCTATAATTTCTGTGTCACAGGGAGCGGCGGATAAAACTTTCCGCACTCCTGAATTTACTGCATAAAGGTGCTGAAAATGAAATCAGTTATTTTTGATATGGACGGTGTCCTGTTTGACACCGAAAGATTATGTCTGGAGAGCTGGCTTGCCGTGTCCAAGCGGCAGGGCATTGAAGATATGGCTGAATTTTTCCCGAAATGTATCGGCCGCAACGGTCCGGACACCAGAGCGCTGGTGCTGGAGCATTACGGCGCGGATTTTCCTTATGAGGAATTTTGCAAAGAAGCCTCCGTCCAGTTCCACCGGCTTGTGGAACAAAACGGACTCCCCTTGAAAAGAGGAGTCCATGAAATTCTGAATTTTTTAAAACAGGAGAACTGGGCCGTCGGCCTGGCTTCCTCCACCGCTTACAAATCTGTGACAGCGCATCTGGAACAGGCGGGGCTGCGGGACTTCTTCTCCGTGATTGTCACGGGAGATATGGTGGAGCATTCCAAACCACAGCCCGACATTTACCTCATGGCCTGTGACAGACTGGGTAAGCAGCCCGACCGGTGCTATGCCATCGAGGATTCCCCCAACGGTATCCGGGCCGCCTATCGCGCCGGAATGAAGCCTATCATGGTTCCGGATCTGGTGGCGCCGGACGCAGAAATGGAAGAAATCTGTCATAAAATCTTTTTGAATCTTAAGGAAGTGCGGGACTATTTTGCGCTCTGAGCGCTGCCCGTCGCAATCTGTTTCAGCGCCATATGTCTGGAAATATTATAAGTGCGGATGCCGAAGCTATCCGTGGACAATTGCAGCTTGCGCAGATAATAATACCCGAAACCGTCTGACCACCGTCTGCGAATGTCTCCCCGGTCTATCATTGCCGCAATGCAGCGATTCTGATCTGCCTCGTCGAGAGATTCCCATTTTTCATCCCACATACCCCAGCGATTCTCCATCTCGCCCCTGATATAAAAGGACTCCAAATCATATCCAAGATCTGCCAGATAAGGAATTAACACCGGCGCTGCATCCGCGCTCAATCCAGCGAGATAGCTATAATCATGATAAGGCTCATCACTCAGGAAGAAACTATTCTGCGATTCCCACTCACCGTTTTCCTGCTCCTGCGCACCGGAAGGGGCATTGGCCACATTCACCGCGGCGATGATATAGTCGGGATGAGCAAAGGAAATCAGCAGATATAATACCGTCACCACCGCCGTGCTATAGCGGAACAGAGGAAAACTCTCCCGGTAGATGCTGATGACAATACCCACAAACAACACAAACAATAACAGCAGTGCCCACAGCACCAGAATCCGCAGAAAGGTCATATAGTAAAAACGAATATAAATAATCATGCGCAGCGCGCTGGAGGCAATCATTATGAAAGTGCAAAGCGACATGACTGTCAGAATTCCTTTCAAAATCTTGCTCTCCCGGAAAAAGCACAGGGAAACCAACACAATAATCAAATTCAAAATTCCCACTGCAAGCAACTGAAAAAATCCTTCTCTGGCATACGCCGCGTAGGTATAACCCTCGGGCAGTTGCATTCTGCCCAGAAACAAATAAATGATCTGAATACCGGAAAACAGCAGATAAATCACCGTGAGCATACCGTTGATTGTGATAGCCAGCACCGGCTCTCCCTTTCGATGATCCTTCACAGTCTCCTTCAGCGTGCGCTTACACAAAAATGCCGTCAACAGATACGACGCAAAAAAGAGAAAACATATGCGGAACAGGATATTACAGATATTTCCTATGCGAATCCCTTTCAGCAGTCTGTCCGCCATCTGCCGGAACACGGCATCCGCGCTGGAAAGCAGAGCAATCACTATCAGCAATAAGGGCGCTGCAATGACAATGCCCAACAGCACATACCACAGATTCTTATTCTTCCTGCCCTCATGCTTCTTAAAATAGCGGGCCGCATCCATAAATGGCCTGCCCAGCTCCCCGATACTCGCAAATACCATAAGGAAAATGCTGCCCAGATATTTGCCTAGATTCCACTTGGCCGTGTCGTAAAACTGATGCAGCAAAAGACTCATCATCAACAGAAAAATTCCCGTTTTGTTAAAAGCGATTATCCGCCAGTCGTCTGTGCAGAAGGTGGAAACCGCCAGCAGCATCATGCTCACCATATAAAAGACGCTTCCTTTTTTCAAGGTAAGTCCCAGTTTTGATAAAGAGAAGCACAAATACAAGAGGCTGGCGGCCACGAAAAAAGGGAAGGTGACCCCGGAACCGTTTTTAAACATGCAAAATGTGTAGAACAGAGCATAACAAAAAGTTACCGGTCCAAAAAACGCAAAACTCTCCTTCATGCGTTTTGTCTCAGGAGTGTCCTCCTTTTTGGGGGCAGGCACCACCGTCATATTCTGCACTTTCTGTTCTTCTCTTAAAATTCCCTGATTATCCATACAAACCTCCTTTTTACGCTTCCTCGTCGGGCACATATTCCAGAATGTCCCCGGGCTGACAGTCCAATGCCTTACAGATGGACTCCAGCGTGGAAAAGCGCACAGCCTTCGCCTTGTTATTTTTCAGGATGGACAGATTGGCCAGCGTAATGTCCACCTCACCCGCCAGCTCCGTGAGACCCTTTTTGCGCTTCGCCATCATCACATCCAAATTAACTATAATTGCCATCTCATCATCCCCGTTCCGCATCCGTCATGCCTTAAATCGTCAGATCATTCTCCTCCTTGCAGCGCACAGCCTCCTCAAACACCATGGCCAGCACTTTGGAAAACAGCCCTGCAATGACAAACACCAATATCACCACCAGCATGGCCACTGTCAGGTACACGAGACTGCGCACCACTGACATGCCCGCGATAAAGAAACTCCAATCTCCCATCTTCCGCAGGCTCACCACATTCTCCATGACAAAGCAGTCCTCGTTCAACACCGTGCGGAAAATTCTGCGCAGCTCCCGGATGAGCACCAGCGCCGCCACACCCAGCACAAAATAAATGATCACCGACTCCTGATAATTTTCAATCACCGGCTCGTAATACTGCCCGATAAACTTGATTGTAAAGGGCAGGCTCACCGTCACCAGAATTCCCATCCAGAACATGACATCCAACAGATATTTGACACCCTTTGTCAGCAATTGCTTTTTTCTGATAGCCAGCTCCGCCTCGCTCTGCGGTTTTTCTCTGTCACCCATGAGTGCGCCTCCTCACATTTCCTGTTTTTTCCTGTCCTGCCACTCATTATAGGCACAAAAAAACTGTTTGTCAATATAATTTTATTGAAATTCGATAAATTTATATTGACAAACAGAATGTATGTGATTGTTGTTGCCAGATGTTCTTATGACGTTCTTATTTCAAAAATCTTACTTTAAAAAGTCCTCCCGCTTGGGATTAAATACGTCCACCAGCTTTCCGGCTTCCAGACATTTCACTCCATGCATGGAATCAGAGGGCATGAATACGCTGTCTCCCTTGTTTACCACCTGACTCTCACCATCGATGGTAAAGAGAAAACTTCCCTCTGCAATATAGGTGATCTGCTCGTGGGGATGTTTGTGTACATTACCCTCCGCACCCTTCTCAAAAGTAATCTCGCACATCATCAACTGGTCCGAGTAAGCCATCACTCTTCTGGTGACGCCGGGCTCACAGGGTGTTACTTTACATGCTTCATTTTTTACAAACATATCTCTACCTCCATAATAATATTATTTAATATTTTTTGCTCTGCTGTAGTTTGCTGCATCCTGCTATTGTTTGCCTTATTTTGCCTCCTGCAGATTATACAGACGATGAGCGTTTTTCCATGTGTGCTCCCGCACCTCCTCCTGAGTAATTCCCTTTATCTCCGCAATAGCTGCGATTACATAGGGAATATTCAGAGAACTGTTGCGTTTGCCGCGAAAAGGCACCGGCGCCAGATAAGGACAATCTGTCTCCAGCACGATGCGCTCCATGGGCAGATACTCCACCGTCTCCTTCAGTTTCTTTGCGTTTTTGAAAGTGAGTACGCCGCCGATTCCAAAGAAAAATCCCATGTCCAGAAATATCCGGGCTGTCTCCTTCGTATAGGAATAGCAGTGAACCACACCGCCGATTTCCTCCGCCTTGGCCGCTTTCATCAAATCTATGGTATCCTTCGCCGCATCCCGGGAATGAATCACCACGGGAAGAGACAGCTCCCGGGCCATATCCATCTGGCGCATAAACCACTCTTTCTGAATGTCAGGCTCCGGCTCCTCCCAATAGTAGTCCAGACCAATCTCTCCCACGGCCACACACTTAGGCGCTGTACAGAGACTTTTCAACTGTTCAAAATCCTCTTCATTCAAATCACCCGTCTCACTGGGATGCACACCTACGGCGCAGTAAATAAAATCATACCGCTCCGAAAGCTCCAACGCCTTTCGGGATGTGGCCAGACTGGCTCCTATATTTACCACCCGCGCAATTCCCTCCTCAGGAAGCCCGGCCAAAAGAATATCTCTGTCTTCGTCAAAAGCCTCATCATCATAATGGGCATGGGTATCAAAAATCGGAATCATTTGTTTCGCCTTTCTCTGTCAGAGCTTATTATATCATCTTCCCCTGAAAATTAGCAAGTTCAGCCTGTTTTATGATATGAGCTTTATAATATTAGCTTTTATAAAAGACAGACAAAGACGGGGCCGCCGCAATGCGACAACCCCGCCACGTACCATTACACTTACTATTTACTGCTTACTATGTGTTATAGAAAACCTCAAACTAATTCTTCTGCGGCAGAGACCATACTCCAAAACCCATGATAACGATGGTGATTAATATTCTGATAATTCCAGGGATGGAGAAATGCACAAAAGGAAGCTCACTGAGCAGCAGCGCCACCACAAACATGGGCACTCTGGAATAAACAGCCGCTCTGAACAAATCTCCTGCCGACAGCTTTTTCTGGAATACCAACGCAATCAGCATTGCAATCAACAGATAGATCGCCGCACACAGAAAATACCACAATGTTCTGAACACAAAGAAAATCACAAAAATTACGGCAAGACATACCCACATAACAGGCATCAGCGAATTGATAATCCAATCTTTGTCAATCTCGACACCGCTTCCCAACTGGGAAAAATAATACTCCTGATACTCCCCATTGTTCAGCATTGACACCTTGTCGCGGTTCGCTAAAATTATCTTTCTGTATCCCAGCTCATTCAATTCCCTGACATCCTCATAGGTAAATTCATCATCATACCCCGTCAGGTACACAAACATATCATCTTCGTCATACAGATAATCCTCATCAATGGAAAAATAGCCATCTCTGAGCTCAAAGTCCGGCAATTCATCCAATGCAGATTCCACCCCGCCGCCGACTATGTATTCGAGGCCCAGGGATACAAATGAAATCAAAGTGATAACCAGCATGAAAAGCGTCACAAAACCAATCATGCTTCCAGTCTTTACTTTTGCCAGACAGCCATACTTGGGCGGCACAAAGGAATAGGCAAACTGCATAAAAATGTTGGGAGCCTTCTGCTTTGCCGGAGCATTCCCGGGGCCGTACTGATTATTCATGTTGCTCATGTCATTGCTAAAGCCATTATTGATGCCATTATTATCCATGTAAATTCCTCCCTATTGTCTACAAATAGATTCGGCCAGAGTTTTTCTGCCCAATGGAATTAATATATCATTATCCTCTTGCTTTGTAAACTGTTTTATACGGCAAATCCATCAATATTTTGGGTGTTTGCTGTAAGACAAATTTATGGCACTGCGTTCCGATCGGAACTGCTACAGAAGTGTTGTATAAGACAAATAGGAAAATTTGTAGAATGATGTATTGGCCTGTGCTATAATGTCCTTGCCGTTGACTCTTTCCGGTAGGAAGGAGGTGACATATTTGAACCTTGTTTTGTCTTTTCTCTATCATGGCAAGTGTAGTTGCATACTACATATGCAAGTGGCTGGATAGGGAAGAATAACAGCGGTCAGCCCAAAGTGAAAGCCCCGGGAATAGCGGTCCCGAGGCTTTCTTTTTGTGACACAATGAACCTTATGTCTCTTTTCTCTGTAATTAGATTAACATAGATTTTTAGTGTTGTAAAGTGGCATGTAAGACAATTTCCTGCCGTTTCCTGCGCAAAAAAAAGCACCGACCCTCGGGCTCATGTGTCCCAAAAATCAGTACTTAGTGCGTCTTCAGGGGCTCGAACCCTGGACACCCTGATTAAGAGTTTTGGTGTCTAGGCTGTAAGACAAATTTGTTGCGCTGCGTTCCGATCGGATCTGCTGCAGGAATGTAGTGTAAGACAAAACAAGTTTTTGTAGAAAAATGGTATTTCCTTTGGTATAATTTTTGTGTCGTGTTACCCCGGCAGGAAGGGGGTGATGCTTACGGAAATTTTTGTAACCTTCTTTATCTCTGTTATGGCAGGTGTAGTCAGCTACTACATATGCAAATGGTTGGACAGAGACGAATGACGCGACCAGCCTAAAGTGAAAGCCCCGGGACTAGCACTCCCAGGGCTTTCTTTGTGATACTTACGGATTTTGTAACCTTCTAGCTATTGTTAATATAGCATTAATTCTCAGTTTTGTAAAGTGGTGTGTAAGACAATTTTGTTTCCTGGGCCGGTGCCGGAAGGAAAATTGTAAGACAAGTTATGATGCTATTCCCATGATTCCAAGCGAAGCTCCTCCTATAATCATCCAATATAGTATAGTTAATGTTGACATAATACAACCTACAATACTCACTATTAAACCGGCTATTGCTGTTCCAGTTGGCATATTCTTTTTTGAAATTCCTACAAGTCCTAGAATAAAAGCTGGTATTCCAAAAAGTAGGCCTACACCAAAACAACACATAAAAAATATGGACATTATACTTAGTGTTAAGGAAATTACGCCCGGCACATTTGTTTGCTGTTGCATTATGATTCTCCCTTATCGCTTGTGTTTTTTTAGCCAATCGCGGAAGTTGATACCCCCGAGGCCTGATCTGTGTGGTCTGCTGGAAGCTTCTGCCGGATCGCATCGGCCTGCTCCTGAATCAGACTCTGTCCGATGCTGTTGCATCCCCGGAACGTGTCTACCAGTGTTTGCTCTTCAGGTGTTAGATCTCCGTGTTCTTTTCCAGTGATAAGCCAGTCCAAGGAAACATTTAGACTATTAGCTACTAACAAAACTTTGTCATAGCTTGGTTTTTGTGTATCCCATTTTCTTAGTGTTCCATTTCCAAAACCGAGTTCTTGTTCTAATCTTTTGAAGTTTGTACCTTTTTCAGCACATTTTTGTTGTACTCTTTCAATAAGTTTCATAAAAACCTCGTTGAAAAATCGTTAATTAGCCATTTGTCTATTGACTTTTAGCCGATTAGCTATTATACTTTTATATGTAAGACATATTGTCTTGCATGAGATGTCTCAATTCATAATTGTAATACAAAGCGCGCAAAAAGTAAAGTATTGTCGCGATGCAACCGCATTGACGGACACGCGGCGGAAAGAGAGGAAAGCGATGGTAACAATTAGTGTTGTAGATCGTTTCACTAATCAAAAACGGGATTGTTATGATTTTGAATGTATCTGCAGACGTGATCCTGGTGATTCTATTGGTTATTTTGTTTTTGGTTTTTTTCAGGGCGCTTATTTTAGCTGTGAAATGTGTTGTGTTTTTTATTCTACAGATGTGAATGATGCGCTAAACAGGCTTGATGTTTTAAAATCTCGGCTTGCGAAAGCAAAGCAAAATATGAAAGCAGCCGGATCTATAGCTGAGGGGGTGACAGTATGATTCCCAACAGTTTATCTGAAGAAGCCTTGCATGCTATAGTTGAGACTTACCGTTATTTTGATGTTCGTTTTTCAATTTCATCTTTGACTTCGGAACAATTTTTTTATGTCGTGGGATATTTGGGCAAAGTGCATCATTTTTTTGGAGAAGGTGATGATTTGTGTCGCACCGATTCTATGTCTTATGCATGGACACTGGTTTATTTGCTTCGTGCTTGTAAATCTGGCCAAGACTTACACCAGGAGTTGCATCGTTTGGGAATTTCGTGTCCTATACCGGCTTCGGTAATTCGGAAGGATGGTGATTTTCATGGGTAACATAGACAGGACTGTCTCCAAGACTATTCGGTTGCCGCTTGATCTGGTGGCTTACATAGAGCTGCAGAACGGTGAAAACTTCTCCCAGCAGCTGCAGGGGATCCTGAATGACTACCGGAGCGGTGACGCCGATCGGCAGAAACGACTTGCGGAATATCAACGCTCAATAGACCGGTACAAGAATATATACACCCGTCTGGTTGATGACTATGCGGAGGCCTTTGATGTTATGCAGAATATGCAGTGGTATTTGCGCCGCCTCAAAACGCTGGTAGATAATCCTTTGCCGGAGTCAGAGACAGCCGCAGCATCTCCGCCAGCTATTTAGTTAAACCAGGACGGTAACATAAACCATGCATCCCCCTTTTTTTCTTAGGTGAGCCCTTCGCCCTTGACCTAAACCAATCTGGCGGAAAGACACCGGCTTAGTAACGACCCCAAACGCCTCGAGACCTGCACTCTTCCTTATCCCTCAGGGCGTTTAGCGGTAGCGGGGGGAGCGTAGGTATCCAATCCAGCGGAAACACACAAGCGGCCCTTGCCCTTTGCCCTTCCGCACCTCGGCTCGCCGTAACCTACCGCCTCGCCGGCTTGCTGGGTCGGCTTCTTTGCCGGCCCAGCAAGCGCCCTTTGCCTTTGCCCTTGCACCCCCGGCTCCCAGGATACAGGGTCAATGGGATCGTGGAATAAATTAGCGCATCCCTTCGCGCTGCCCTTTTTATGCCGCGAAAGCCCATTGACGCGTCCCATTAGCTCCATCAAAATGGTGCAGGGCTGATGGTTATGCACTTTTAACCATCGGCCTTAATTACCCGCCCTTGATGCCTGCAGCAGCCGTAACCGGAAGCTTTTGCCGGTATGCACACTTGCGCGAAGCTTTGAAGCGGCAAGCGGTAGCGCGTCAGAGCTTTAATCCAGCGTAAGACTTTAGTCCATATTCCGGACGCGCTCAGAAGTCCCACAAGCTCAGACTTTTTACCCTGGCTTGCTGTAACCTGAAGCCTCGCTGGCCAACACACTAGATATACGGATTTACGGGGGGTGGGTGGGGTGGAAGCTTTAAGCCCTTATACCGGCACCGGCGGGCATCCGGCCCTTTTACTACAGTAACTATTAACTTTACATACAAATTTTGCTTTGGAGGTATATCACAAATGTTTAACTTAAGTCAAATTGCAACTATCTATCTGCAGATACTCTCGCAGCACGCGATCCAGATTTGCATGTGTACTGCAGCCATGGGATTCCTCGTGTATCTGTCCGGCAGTGTGATCAACAAGGTAGCCCATACCAGGATAATTCAGGGACAACCTGTCACTTGGCCGTACAGGCCTGTATCCCTGGCCTTTCAGATCGTGGGTGTGATGGTGTTAATCATCTGCGCTATCCTGTTGTTCCTGCTGGGCGCCTATGAGCCATTCATTAACTTACTCGGCAGACTATAGGCCGACATTCCCGGAATGGCTGGCGCAGCGGCATGATGTGACAAGTCAGAAACTTTACACCATGTTCCAGGCTACTGGTTCTTTTCCGTATCGTGAGTATAAAGAGCCTATGGAGTGTCTGCTTTTGCAATACCGGCAGGATATGAAGCGTCAAGTATTGAACCGTTTATTAACTTACTCGGCAGATTATAAGCCGACGTTTCGGGAATGGCTGACTCAGCGGCATGGTACAACCAGTCGGGAACTATACACCATGTTCCAGGCTACCAGTTGTCACCCCTATCGGGAGTATCAAAACGCGATGTCATATCTACGCTGGCAATACTGGCGGGATATGGAGTATCGGAAATTATTGCTTGCCTCTAATCCCTTTACGGAAGAGGCTGAAAACACAAACAATCAGGGCGGCGCAGAGACGCCAGTCCGTCAAAATGGAGGTTAAAACTATGGTAACACATGAACTTACATCAACAGCTAAAATTGTAGTCTTATTTGCGAATGCATACGACATGCAGGACGATCGCGGCCGGGCAATGAACGGTTGCTCCGTGCATTATCTTTTCTGGGGTGAAAACGGAGAGGCTCTCTTGTCTCAGGTGGAATATAATCCGGCTAAGCCTGTGGGTATCCAGCGCGCTAAGTGCTCAATGGATTTTGATTTGCGTGAAAAGCTGGTAGTTGCTCCTGGGCTTTACCTGGGCTCATTTGTGACGACTACCGGCGGAGACGGTAAGCCCGTTCTGAAGCTGCGGGACGTTTCCTTTATTGCGCATGTCGATATTACGCCGCGGATCCTTCCCGGGTTTGTTGTTCCTGGCATGGTAGATCCGTCTGAACAGCGGGAGCTGGCCGGACTTGAGCCTGAAGCGGAAGATGATTCCCGGCGGACAGAAGTGATCATTCCTGCCAAAACAGAATCGACTGCCAGTGCTGGAACAGAGTCAACTGCCGGCGCTGAGCTTGCATCCGGCAAGTCTGGAAAGGCCGGTAAATGATGGCAGTGCGTTTAATGTCGGTATCTCCTGCAGCATCTTCTAAGCTGCAGGAGCCCGACTCTGCAGAATTGGGAGCAGCTGCGGAACCGGAATCATCCGAGGAAACTGCAGAATCCTCTGAAGCGATGGAAACTGTGGAATCTTCTGAGCCGGAAGAAAGCCGGGAATCTACGCCCATGCCGGAGACTGCGTCTGGTGGTGAGCCTTCCTCTGAGTCTGCGGTCTCTGCCGGAGATGTCAAGCCCTCTGAGGCTCCTGTGTCCGGCGGGGATCCGGCTTTGCCCGAGACTGCTGCACCCTCTGAAGTTACAGTATCCGGCGGGGATGCGTTACCTCCTGCAAAAGATACTGTAACGAAACCATATGATGCCTCTGCGGATTATTCCGGGCTGGAAGACCTGTTTGCTGAACTGCAGGAAACAGGAACTGCTCAGCTGGAGAGCCTGACCCGCATTGAGGCCCAGAACGAGGCTGTGATCAGCATCCTGCTCATCATTCTGGTGGTAGGATTGTTGCATTATATCTATAGATTTCTAAAAATGTTTTTTTGAATGCGGGAGTAGGCCGCTGCTGCATTCGGAAAGGAGGAAAATGCCTAGTTTTTTTGTTGTTGCTTTGAATCAGGCTGCAGGTACTTCAGGGACTGTGCTGTCCGGTGTAGTTACCAGTGCCATGATGAACGGCGTTCTGGATGAGGTAATCGGCTTGCTGCCCGTAACGGTGCCGGTGATGATCTCGTTCATCGGATTGCGCAAGGGCATCAGCTTCATCGGAAGCGTGCTGCATTCCGCATAATCAAATTTGTGTATTAATTGGCGGCGGGTGGCTTCGGCTGCCCGCTTTTTGCAATTATCGGAGGGATGGGACAATGGATTTTGTTCAACTGTTAGATATCTTTTTCTCGTTTCTTTATAACAATCGTTTATTTTTGGCTTTTATAGGTTCGTTGATCATTTTTACTTTTCGACGACGGGATGACTGAAAGGGTGGGTGTGGATAAAATGAAACGAAAACAAAAACACATGAAATTATTGCAGAGAAGCCTGTCCTGGCTGTTGTTGCTGGGTACACTGCTTGCGGCTGTTGCGGGAAACTCTCTTTCCGTGTCAGCTTTTACAGAGATTACGAACCCGAGTGACAAATACGTTACTGATGGTCCTGATTATATTTATAGAATGTCTTACACTTACACTCGTCCCCGTACTAATTTTGAAAGCGTTGAAGGCGCTGCAACCGTTGAATCGAACTTTCAGCTTTTTTTGTATGGTGATATTCCTGTTCCTGCAGCATCCGGTGTATATAGTCTTGGTTATGTGAACAGTTCCGGTATTTGTTTAAAATTTCCGGCCTATTCTGCGGATTCCTTTCCAGCTCTCAGTACTGGTAAAGGTTTCTATTTTTCTTCGTTTCGTGTGGCGTCTGTCCGTTCTTCTACCGGTGATGTGATATCGGAGAAAGTCGGGCCGCTTCCCGATTGTCAGCTAGACAGCAGTATTTATAATTCGCTTTGTTCGTTTACTTTTACTTCCAGCAGCGTTGCTGCCGGCACTTCCTTTTACACCTGTACAGGTTATGTATTTAAATCTCTGGAAGCAGCACAAGCTTATTTTGATTCAGGTGATACTACAGGGCTTGTTCAGGCGCCGGTTATTCCTCCTACCGTTGGTGACGATGATGATGGCTGGCTGCAAGATCTGATTGACAAGCTCAAAGAGTGGGAGGATGGTGCTTTCGGTGCTCTGGTAGCTCCCTTCATAGCGTTTGGTGAGGGGTTACAAAGTATTAAGAATGCAATCTTGAATATCCTGCCAGAACGCATACGAGAAGTGTTGTCAAAGGTTCTGGACGCTCAGGAGGGGCTTGCCCGGAATACCTTCGGTAAGGTACATGACATTTACGAGTTCATGAAAACTAAAGCTGCAGAGTTCATTTCTTTTCTCACGGACATACATTCTGAGCTTGTAAATATCTCTAAGGGCATCTTGAAATTTTCTTGGGACTTGCTGCCGGATGCTATCAAGGAGAAGTTGCAGCCCTTCTTAGACGGCATCTCCGGCCTGTTGGACAAGCTGAAGGAAGGTATTGATCGGCTGGGTGAAAAATTCACCAATCTGATTCCCAGCATCAATGATATTAAGGACGCGGTCAAAAACAGCCGGGTTGCAAGCTATTTGTCAGACATGAAGGAAATGTTCGATTCTTTCCCGGGGCTGTCCGCTGCTATTCAGACTTTTCTGGAGGATCCTTTGGGTTTCATCATAGGATCAGCTGTTAAAGGTTTTCAAAATAGCCCCATAGGTCTGCTCCTGCTTCCTTCAGAAGAATTTATGTCAAAGTTTATAGCTAATTTGCGTGAAGATTTCTCCGGTATTTTTGCGATTATTGACGAAGTGCAAAAGATAATCAACTATATGAAGACAGCTTCTGGAACCAAGGCTCCAAGTTTTACTATCAATCTGGGACAGTCTGCATCCTATTACCTGGGAGAATCTGTGACTATTGATTTTTCCTGGTACGATGCCTATAAGCCTACTGTAGACCTGCTTTTTGCTGCAATCATATGGGCAGGCTTTTTATGGCGTATGTATTGCCGTATACCAGAGATTATCAACGGTGTGGGAATGACTGTCACTGCATCTTATCGAATAGGCAGGAGGGGTGATCATGCTGACTGAAGTTATAGCTGAAGGGATGTATAAGAATTTTCTGCTTGCAATGAAGGTGCTCGGTATCTCTTTTGACTTTTCTTTTGAGGTTCCGTCGTTGGACGCTTTTCTTGGTGTGCTGTCCTCTGCACTTTACTTTTTTCCCTGGCGTTATATTTGGCCGATTCCGGTTGCTATTTGTTCCCTGATGATGTTCCGGATCGGAGTGACATTTGTCCGCTTTGCTCTGTCAATTATCGGAAAAATAATTCCGTAAGACAATTTTCCTTCAGGAACCGGCTGCAGCACTGTAATTGTCTTACACCATGTAAGACAAATTCTCCTGGCCAGCTCGCTGCAGGTGCATCATTTGTCTTACACTTAGTAAAGGAGATTCCTATGGTACATACTGCTTTGACTGTGTTTATTATGATCATGAAGTTTCTGATGATTCCTATTTTTGCCGTGTTGGCGGTCTGCCTGGTATTTTACCTGGACTGTATGTTTTGGTATCTGCTGCGCTTTTTCCGGGGTGATCGGATCCAATCCGGCAGCGTTCAGAAACTTCCTAAACGCTCTGCCTTGCTGCGTATCTTCTATGATGCTCCGCGTCAGTATGTCTCGGATATTTACGACCGGAAGCCTGATTTCTTCCGGCCGCAGGGTCTGGTGATCTTCACCGGCCGCCAGGGAAACGGTAAATCCATTGCTATGATGCAGTATGCCCTGGAGTTGCATGATACTTATCCGCTCTGTAGGATTTTGAGCAATACCGCTTTTGCTTACCAGAACCAGCCATTGAGACATTGGAAACAACTTGTTGATTATCAAAATGAACACTATGGTGTGATTGCAATTATTGATGAACTGCAAAACTGGTTTTCATCGAATCAGTCCCGGAACTTTCCGCCGGAGATGCTTTCTGTTATTACACAAAATCGCAAAAACCGGCGTTTGATCCTGGGTACCAGTCAAAACTTTTATCTGCTGGCTAAGCCAATCCGGTCTCAATGCACGGAGATCCGGCAGTGTATGACCCTTGCCGGGGTGCTGACCATTGTAATCAAGCGTGAGCCCATAGTTGATAATGACGGCGATGTGAAGGAAATGAAGTATCGCGGCATGTATTTCTTTGTCCATAATCCCAGGCTGCGTGACTCCTATGATACCTGGGCTGTTGTGGAAAATTTGAAGGAAAGCGGATTTCATGATAACCCGATGATTAAAGACGGGCAAGTGGTAACAGATAATATGTAAAAATCAAGGCGGCGGCATGTCTGCGCGGCGCGCCGCGCAGCTGCCGCCGCCCTCATTTTTACCCCCTGACCACGCCCTGTAATACGTGGTCTCAAAATCCGACACAAATTAGGGTTAAATGCCCGAAAATACTGGACAAAATACAGTTTTTAAAAATTGGTGAAACACCCCCTTTCACCAATTTTTTGGAGAGTCTTTCATGGTTGAAAAATGCATGTATAATTCGCAGCTTTTAAGTGAGCTGAACAGTGAACAACTGGAATACTGGTTTGACTTCAAAAAGAGTAAATTTCTGCATAATATAGACACGTTTTACTATTCCGTTAAATTTAAGAATGATTTTCGCTTTGAATCCGATGATGAAAATGTGCAGAAACTCCGCAAATTCTTTAAACTCAAATATGACAGCCTGCAAAAGCACGATGACACCGACGATTTTTACATTCCGCAGCTTGGAAAGTATCTGGTATTAAAGTCCGTTACCTTCAGCCGCTTTTATAACGTCTGCTTGAGTTACCCGGAATATTTTGATATTTTCCTGGCTCCTGTGGTGCCGAAAGGCTCCGACGGCGGGGAATCTCTTACTTGTGAATGCATTGTGCAGATTCGCTCCTATATGCTCTGGCAGTTCGGCGTTCGCGACTGCTTTGAAAACAGCTATGAATATGTGAAAAAGCTGGCCGCATTTTTCGGGCTTGAAATTGACTTTGTCCAGGAAAACCGAGTGGATTACTGCTGGCATACCAATTACTTAAGTAATCCCGAAGCATTTTTTGCACCGGATAACTTTTACAAAATGCGCGTTGATCGTTTTAAAAATGCTACTTATGTGACAAATAAGGTAGGCTCTGAAGATTATGAAATCGATTATGTTTCCCTGGGCAAGCGTTCTGACAAAGTTTTCATTCGCATTTACCAGAAGACCCGGGAAGTTGTCGAACAGGTATATAAACTATGGTTTTTGCAGATATGGCAAATGAACGGGTTGATTAATCGCTATGATCAGTATGTATATGAGCGGGCCTATGAGAAAAAGTCCTGGCATTACCGCTTTTTTGCCCGGCTTGAATTTTACTTGGAACATGGCACGGATCCGGAGAAGCTGCAGCGCTGCCGCGATATCCTGAGTGGTGATCTGGAAATTGAAGAGAATGATTTGATCAAGCTGGCCAATGAGCTGACGCCTCGCCTGAATTATGTTATCAATGTTGAGTACCAGACCATGCGTCGGCATTCCAAAAGTTATGAGCTGGTGCCCTTTAAGGATCACCGTAATAAAGGGGAAGCAAAACGTATTTATGATTACCTGGATAATCGCAAGATCATTACTGATTACCTTACAGATAAGGTCTTTCGGATGGTGACATATGATCCGGATGTGAAAAAATCAGAGCGTGAAATGTGCATGTTTTGGCAGCTTTTGCGCCGTACTAAGTGTCTTGATATGAAAATGACGAAGGATGAGGTGAAGCTGATTCGGAATTATAACCGTCGTCTGAATGAAGAAGCCGTCAAAAAACGGTTTATTAATGCTGCCGTTACAGTTGGTTTATACCGGCGTGGTGAGAATCAGGATTCACCGATTCAGGATGCATTTGAAGCCATTCTTACCATGAACGATAATGATCTACATAATGCCAGGAAATATAAAAACAAAAAACTCCGGCAACTCAACGCAGAGGAGCTTGCCGAAGTTTTTGTAACGAATGAGTTGCACCAGTTCCGTTTCCTGGACGAAGATACGGGCGCTCTCTATGATTATGATACATTGATGCAACTAAATTTGCAAGAGGAAAATCAAAATGACGATAGCCCGGGCATATGATCTGTTTATGAAAGACCGGTCCGGCTACTGCTCCGCCAAGACATTGGAAACTTATTCCGGGCATATGAAGGTATTTTTCCGATTCCTTGAAAGTAAATTTATCTCTGCAGATTTGCTTACTTTTGAAGCGTTGCCGCCGGATGTCAATATTTTGAGTGACTATATACTGTATCTCCGTCTAGACTATAGCGGTAGTATTACTAACACTACTATTCGCAGCTATGTGCGCCCTGTAAAAGCATTTCTGCGCTTTTGCTATGAAGAGGATATCTGCAAAGACTATCTGAAGCGGGTAAAGCTGCCGAAACTGGATGCAGTGCCGCCTGCTCCGTTGCTGGCGGAAGAAGTAATGCGTTTGGATGCTTGTTTTGACCTGTCATCTCTAAAAGGTTTGCGCAACTACTGCATAGTGCATTTAATGTTGGACTGTGGTCTGCGTTCCCAGGAAGTGTTGCATTTGGAAAATGTTGACATTGATGCAGCGCATCATTTGTTACATATCCGCATCAGTAAAGAGTGCAAAAGCAGAATTACCATGATACCGGATTTCCTGTCAGGTCATATACTTAAGTATATGCAGCGCTGCGGTCGCAGCTCTGGCACAATTTTTTATAGCCTGAAGCAGAATCAACCATTGACCGGAAACAGTATCAAACAGCTTTTTCAGGATCTGAAGCAGCAGTCCGACATCCCCCGGCTCCATGCGCATCTGCTCCGGCACACCTTTGCAACCGCTTATCTGTGCGGTGGCGGCAATCTGGAGTTCCTCCGGGTCTTGATGGGCCATTCTGATTATGGCGTTACCAAGATTTACAGCTCGCTGGCTGCACAATATAAAATGCTGGGCGTTCCGATTTATCAGCTTGATCCTGTTTTCTTCCAGATCCTCGGCTAGACACCTTTTTTCTGGGTCAGGGTGTCCAGCCGTTTTCTGCGTAAAAAAAAGCACCGACCCTCGGGCTCATGTGTCCCAAAAATCAGTACTTAGTGCGTCTTCAGGGGCTCGAACCCTGGACACCCTGATTAAGAGTCAGGTGCTCTACCAACTGAGCTAAAGACGCATTTACTATGTCTTTTACAACGCAAGAGTTATTATATTATATAGTTTCCCTAAATGCAAGTGTTTTTTTCAATTTTTTTATATTTTTTTAAAAAAATATTTTACTTCTCTAATTCAGCACAAATTACTACGGCTTTAGACGGTTGGCGCTGCAGGCGCTGCAGTAGCCGTACAGCTCTATTTTATGCCCGATGACGGTAAAATCGCTCAGCGCCTCTTCGCTCTGGTCTCCATGGCGATGTCCGAAATGTCCAATGGAGAGAGGACAGCTATGCAGCGCTATCCGTCGATGGCAGTCCAGGCAGACCGCATAGTGGGTATGTTCACCCCGATCCAGTTCATAGACTACCGTATCCTCTCCCATCCACGTGGTACTGTTCACCAGCCCGTTCTCCTCAAAAAATGCCAGAATCCGGTAGATGGTAGAAAGTGCATAGGCATCCTGAGGCGTCTTCTCGCCCGACAGCATGTATATCTGCTGTGCCGAAAGCGGCTCTGCGGCCTCAGACAGCACCTGATATACACATTTTCTCTGTTTTGTCCATTTAATCCCCTGAGGATATTGTAAATCCCGATTCCCGATTTCCTGTTCCATCGACATATTATCCTTTAATTTCTTTTCAACACATTTCTCTTCGGCTATTGTCTCATGACTTTTCAAAAAACAAACTCCGCCGTGATTCCCACCAGAACGCCGACAGCATACAAAATTCCCGCAATCTTACAATTCTCCGACCGCTTGTGATTCACGCGGAATAACACCAGAAGTCCCACACCGGCGCCCACCAGAAGGCCCGACAACAGGGAGCCCACGCCAATCAGGCCCTCAAGATAAAGCTCCGTAATCGCCACCGACGCCGCACAATTTGGGATAAATCCCACAAGTCCGGCCACCAGCGGTCCTACGATAGGCCGGTTCAGCAAAAATCCCGCCAGTACATCTTCCCCCAGAATCTCCAACACCAGATTCAGGACAAAGCTGATCAGCAAAAGAAAAATACCCACCTGCAGAGTATGGCTCAGAGCAGAGCGAAAAATACCCTTCTCACAGCCGCAGTGTTCCTGTTCGCATATCTCGTGAATGTGCGCATGCTCCTCCTGACGCTTCCCGCACAGCAAGTCGATAAGCAGACCGGCAGTCATACCCACCAGAACCTTCACCAGCAGAATTCCTCCAATCATACCCACAGGAGCATGGGCGGAAATCATCACAGGCAGCATTTCGTCAGAGGTAGATAAATAAACAGCCAGCAATGTCCCCATCGTGACAATCCGCCCGGCATAGAGGTTTGACGCCGCTGCCGAGAACCCGCACTGAGGCACAACACCCGCCAGAGCTCCCACCACAGGACCCAGTCTGCCCGCCCTTCGCATCAGAAGCTGTATCTTTCCTCCCGCGCTGTGCTCCAGATACTCCATAGCCAAATAGGTCAGAAATAATATGAGTATGACAAAAAGACTGTCTTTGATTGTATGCGCTGCCGCATGTTCCACCGCATGTAACATGACTTCCTCCAAAATCTGACCCTTGTCAGTACAAATGCAAAAGTCTAAATGCAAATGCAATTCATTCGCATTTAGACTATATCACATTTATGGAGCTTGTCAAGCAAAAATTATTCTTAATTTCTGCTATTCAGCTATGCCGTTACAACGTGATTTCCACCTGCAGCTTACAGTTATCGGAAGCATTACCCACCTGCAGCAGAAAACTACCCGGCTCCACCACAAAACTCTTTTGCATCACATCGTAAAAGGAAAATGCCTTGCGGGGCAGGGTCAGGCTGACCTCTCTCTTCTCTCCCGGCTGCAAAAATATCTTCTGAAAAGCTTTCAGTTCCTTCACCGGCCGCTCCACACTGCATTCGCAGTCTGTCACATAGCACTGCACGACCTCACTGCCCGCCATATGGCCTGTGTTGGCCACCTCCAGCGTCAGCACTACCTCCTCTTCACTCTGCGCTTTCACCCGGAGCTGATTCATGGCAAAATCCGTGTAAGACAGACCATATCCAAAGGAAAAAGCAGGCCGAATGCCTTCCTTCTCATAATATCGATAGCCCACAAAGGTACCTTCCCGATACTCCACGCTTCCCTCCAGCCCGAATTGTCCGTTTTTGTAGGTCACCGTGTCTTCATAGACCGCCGGGAAAGTCTCAGGTAGTCTGCCGGAAGGATTTACTCTGCCCAACAGGATTTCTGCCAGCGCATCCCCCGTCTCCATACCCGAATAATAGCACCATACCAGAGCCTTGACTCTCTGCCGCCATGGCATTTCCACAGGAGAGCCTGCCACCATCACAAAAATGGTATCGGGATTGATATCCAGCAGAGCCTCCGCCAGCTCATCCTGTCCGTAAGGGAGCTTCATGTCCGCTCTGTCTCTGCCCTCCGTGTCATAATCATGATTCAGCCCTCCCACAAAGATGACAGTGTCCGCCTCCTTTGCCAGAGCACAGGCCTCCTCCAAAAGCACGCGCCGATTGCGGGCAATCTCCTCCCGCAGTGCGCGCTGTTCCTCACTGTCAGCACTCTCCTGTCCCATGACCTGACGCTCCAGACTGGCCTCCTGCCAGTTGACCTCGTTCACATCCTTTTTGCCCGGAATATAATAACCCTGCGCATAACGAATTTCCACATTACCGCCCAGAGCCTTCTTCAGACCAAGAAGCGGAGAAACTTCATACAACGCCTTGATTTCTGCACTTCCGCCGCCGCATGCATGCAGATGCTCCCCATTGTGTCCAATGACCGCAATCTTATGTTTTCTCACAGACACTATCCTGCCATCACTTTCCGCACGCACCGGTACGGGAGCCAGTCTGTCCTCTGTCAGAGGCAAAAGTCTGCCGCCCTGTTTTCCGCCGCAGTCAGACGGCTCATTTTTCAAAAGCACAATACTTTCCCTTGCGGTCTCCAAAGTCTTCTGCTGATGCTCCGGCGTATTATAGCTTCCCTGTTTTCGATTGGGGGCCTCCTCGCCCAGCATCTTCAGCCGGAACATCATGCGCAGTAGATTGCGCACCTTGGCATCTATGGACGCCTCGCTGACCTCGCCGTTCTTCACCGCCTGAATCAGTGGATTGGCCAGATAATATTCGTCAAAATCCGAGGTGACGCTCATCTCCAAATCCATGGAAACCTCCGCCGTCCCCTTTGTGGAGTGGACCGAACCCCAGTCACTTATGACAGTTCCGTCATATCCCCATTCCTCTCTCAGAATACCGTCCAGCAGCTCTCTGTTCTCACTGCAAAATACCCCGCGGAATTTATTATAGGCATTCATGAGGGAATAAGTGCCACCCTCCTGCACTGCCGCCCGAAAGCCGGGCAGATAAATTTCACGGAGCGTTCTCTCGTCCACCAGCGTATCCACTGCCAGACGGTCCGTCTCCTGATTATTCACTGCAAAATGCTTGACGCAGGCCGCCACGTCGCTTTCCTGCACGCCTTGGATAAAGGGTACTGTCAGCGCCTCGATAAGACAGGGGTCCTCGCTCATATATTCAAAATTGCGTCCGCACAGCGGGTCCCTCTTGATATTGATGCCCGGCGCCAGAATCACATCCTTGCCGCGGCCTCTCGCCTCCTCGCCCAGCACCTTGCCGCTCTCATAGGCAAGCCGGGGATTCCATGTCGCCGCCAGAGCAGAATTGCTGGGATTATATGTGACATAATCGTCAGATTTTCCCACAGGAATCCAACTGTCATCGGGAAATTCCATACGTACTCCCATCGGACCATCGGATGTCACCAATTGGGGAATTCCCAGCCGTTCCACCGCCTTGTTGCAAAAGAGCCCCTTCCCGTGAATCATTCCCACCTTCTCTTCCAGAGTCAGCTGTGACAACAGTTCCTGGATTTGAGATTCATAATTCATTACTTTCTGTTCCTCTATCTGCTTTCCCATCTGCATATTCTCCTACTGCCAGTTGTCTTTCTTAGTATATTCCGTCTGATAGCCGTGATTTTCCCTGGGTCTCAAATCATTGGGATACATCGTATCAGAATAAATATCTGTCTGCAGCTCCTTAATCATGGAAAATACCTTCTGGTAGTCTTCAATATCGCAAATCGACATTCCATGAGAAGAATGGGAGCCGTGTCCGCTGCTCGTGCCAGAACTAGTATGCGCACATACGGTTACCACATCACCCACTCCCAGCCACTGATCAAAAATTCCTCTGTGAATATTGATGTGTGAAAGGTCTGTAAAAGGCTTCATCTCATAAGTATAAGCAAAAGCGCCTCCGGAGACATAAATACCTTTATCCGTAACAATATATTCTGTATGCTTATATTTCCTGAAGGACAAAAGCACACCCCCAATATAAAGCCACACAGGCATCAGATGGAACACCAAAAAAATCAAGATAACCGGAAGCATAACGCCCATGGGATCCGCCACAAAAAACACCCCGCCGGCAACACCCAGATCAACAAGCCCCCAGACAAGCGCAAATGGAAGCATCGGATTAAAAATACTTTCCAGTATAAAGCACTTTTTATTCGGCTTGCCCCGCCATAATATAGTCTCGTTACGGCCTACCATTGCCTCCAAATCAGAACCCCACATAATCGTTTCCTCCTAATTATTGTACATTTCTTGATTTCTTACTGATAATTTATTTCATTATAATATCTAAACAGGTTTTCTGTACATGACCTTGTTTAAAATTACAGAGAAATCCAACTGCCTGTACATGACGCACGCCAGACTGTATCAGATTCGCCATCATTTCCTCTTTTTCCTTCACATTACCGCACAGGCGACATTTATTCCTTTACCGCTCATTTACCACCTGAAAAATATAAAACTTCAGATAATAGGAACTGTCCGCCGCCCAGAGAATCGGATGATCGCAACTCTGCGTGCGAAACTCCACCTGCCGCAATCTCCTGTGGGCTCCCGCTGCTGCCTCGCGGATGGTCTTGGCAAACAGCTCCGGCTCCATAAAATGAGAACAGGAACAGGTAGCCAGATATCCGCCGTCCCGCACCAGCTTCAATCCCCGCAGATTGATCTCCCGGTAGCCCTTTACCGCATTTTTGACAGATTCTCTGGACTTGGTGAAAGCGGGCGGATCCAGAATCACTACATCAAAAGTTCTGCCCTCCGCCTCCAGCCAGGGCAGCAGCTCAAATACATCCGCGCATTGAAAATGTACCCGGTCTTCCAGATGATTCAGCGCTGCATTCTCCGTGGCCTGATCCACCGCCAGTTGAGATGCATCTACACCCAGCACGCTCTTTGCCCCGGCGACGCCCGCGTTCAGCGCAAAGGAACCCGTGTGGGTAAAGCAGTCCAGCACCTCTTTATCCCGACAAATTCTGTGAATGGCAGCGCGATTATTCTTCTGATCCAGAAAGAATCCCGTCTTTTGTCCGTCCTCCACATCCACAATATATCTCACACCGTTCTCCACAATTTCCACCTTGGTGTCAAAGGGCTCCCCGATAAATCCCTTGCAGCGTTCCATGCCCTCCTGGAGACGCACCTTGGCATCACTGCGCTCATACACGCCCCGGATGAAAATACCGTCCTCTGCCAACACCTTCTTCAGCGCATCCACAATGACAAGCTTCCATCTGTCGATTCCCAGCGCCAGCGACTCCACCACCAGTACATCCGCAAACTTGTCCACCACAATACCGGGCAGGAAATCCGCCTCCCCGAAAATCACGCGACAGCTGGAGGTATCAATGGTCTCCTTGCGGTAATTCCATGCCGCCCGCACCCTTTTTTCCCTAAAGGTCTCGTCGATTTCCGCATCTTTATTTCGGGAGAGCAGCCGCACTGTTTTTTTGGTTTTTGTGTTGATTTAGGCTTAGCCCATAAAAT
>JAIDDH010000133.1 GCA_029055435.1 Acetatifactor sp. | reverse complement strand
GCGGGAGAAAAGGTTCGGTTGTTAAATGGCGGGACCGGAGAAGTGGAAGCTGTCACGGTTGAGCATCTGGATGAGCCCGTCAAGGTCTATAACTTCGAGGTGGAAGACTGGCATACTTATTATGTGGCTGAGCTGGGCGTGCTGGTGCATAATAAGGGGTGTGGTAGTACTAGAAGGCAGGCATTTAGAAAGGCCAAAGAGGCAGCTGGTATACCAAAATCCGCTCAACATAAGAGGCACAAATTTGTATATGATGGTACTACAGAAAATCGAATAGTGTATGAATTTGAAGTGAATAGACAAAGTAAATATATAATAGAGCATGATTTTGATAAGTATGGACGTGGAAAGCATTTTCATGGTGCGGATGCATCTATGGGAAGTCCATTTGATAAGGGTACCTATAATCAATATAATGGACATTTTCCTGAAGATTTCCTAGGTTTTGATTAAGAGAAAGGATGTCAAGTTATGGATAGAAAAAAACGTATAGAAGAATTAAGAAGAAAAAATACAATTACTAATTTGTGCAAAACATGGATAAATAATGGGATAAATATCTCAATTGAAAATTTTCTTGGAATTGAAGAGACATTATCTTTGCAAAATAAAATTCTAAGTAAAATAGATGAAATGAATTGTCAAAATGCATGTAATATTTATGGACGAGATGAAATGAACATAGTATCTGTGTATATCAAAGAACTAGAAAATAATATTTGCAGCAGAGAAGACTATGTTTTCTTTGCAAGAGAATCAACAGAAATTGGTGGAATTATTCTGCAAGGGAACGTGATAATAGAAAAGAAAGAGTTTATTGTCAAAGAATCAGAATTATCATTTACGAATTGTTGCATATTTCTTAGTTCATTGAATGCAGAAAAAGGAATATGTTTATGGAGAGGAGAGTACGATATTCGTATTTATATTTGGTGAAATTTTGCGTTTATAGAAGAGCTAAATTGAAAATTGCAACTCTATATACAATCATTATGCTTTCATTTAGATAATATTAAAATAACTATGTTGCAATGGCATCCACCCATTATGAATACGACGCCGGGGGCAACATGACCCTGCAGCGGGACGGCTTGGGCAACACATGGAAATATGGCTATGACCAATACGGCAGGCTGACCTCCGAGACAGACGCCAATGGCAATACCACCAAATACAGCTATGACGGCAATGGCAACTGCATCCGGAAGACAGACGCGACGGGCGTATCCGCATACATGGAATACGATTCCTTAAACCGCATGACCAAGGCTTATACCAAGACCTCCGACGGAGAGGTCTACAGTATCAGCTATACTTATGATGCCCTTGGAAGAGTGACCTCCTCCACGGATGAGATGGGATACACCACCCACATGTCCTATGACGCCTCCGGCAATCTCCTCAGCATCACCGACGCGGCAGGGATTGTGACGATGACTGCCACCTATGACAGCATGGGCAGAACCGACACGGTAAAGGACGCGCTGGGAGTGACCACTGCCTACAGCTATGACCCCATGGGCAATCTCCTGCAGGCGGTGGAGACCTTAAACGCCAAAAACAGCCGTGAGACAACCTATACCTACGATGCTCTGGGACGCACCACCTCCGTGACAGATCCCCTGCAGGGCGTTACAAGGGCGGCCTATGACAGACAAGGCAACGTGAGCCGCGTTACTGACGCCAATGGCGGCGTCACGAAATACCGGTATGACAAGATGGGACAGCTCACTGCGGAGATTAGTCCCCTGGGCAGCAAGACCAGCTACACCTACAATGCGGCGGGACTCCTGACGGAAAGCCAGAATGCAAGGAATCAAAGCACAAAATATGCTTACGATGAAGCAGGCCGCATCACCTCCATGACGGATGAGCTTGGCACCACAGAATACACCTATGACGCCAATGGCAATATCCTGACGGTAACAGATGCACAGGGCACCATCACCCGTGAGTATGATGCTTTGAACAGAGTCACCAAATACACCGACGCCGGAGGCAACACCGTCCGGTACGGATATGACGAGATCGGCAACCTGATCTATCTGACCTATCCCGGCGGAGAGATTGTGCGCTGCTCGTATTATAAGAACGGCTGGCTTGAGACCGTCACTGACCCCGCCGGAAAAGTAACCAAATACAGCTATGACGCCAGAGGCAACCTCACCTGTACGGAGCGCCCCAATGGCACAAAGGAAACCTGTACCTACAATGACGCAGGACTACTGCTGACACAGAATGACACCCGCGGCGAAGAGGTCCTCACCGCCTACAGCTACACCTATGACGAGAGCGGAAACATCATCGCCATAAGCGGCACCGGGACCACGGCTGCGAAAGAGGGCATCAGCGCACTCTCCGGCGCCACCATGACCTATGACGCAGAGAACCGCCTGATTACCTACAATGGTGAGGAAATCCGCTACGACGCCGACGGCAACATGACCTACGGCCCCGTAAACGGCGTAATGTCCGAACTCGTCTACGACTGCCGCAATCGCCTTGTCTCCGCAGGCGGAGTGACCTACACCTACGATGCGGAGAACAACCGCATCGCCATGGAGAGTGACCGCCACAAGGAGACTTATGTGGTAGACACGGCATCCAGCTCTTTGAGCCGTATCCTCACTATCACAGACGGCAGCGGAACCACCACGCTCTGCGTTTATGGACAGGGCCTGATCTGCGAGAAAACGGGTGACATTTACCAGTACCACCATTATAATAATCTGGGAAGTACCATGAAGCTGACGGATGCGAAAGGAGGCGTGACGGCGTCCTTCACTTATGGTACCTACGGAGAACTCTTAAGTGGAAGCACCGGATTCACAAGGTTTTTATACAATGGCAGATGCGGCGTCATCACGGATGACAACGGCTTCTATTACATGCGCCAGCGCTACTACAGCCCGGAATTGAAGCGCTTTGTGAATCAGGATGTAATAGAGGGAAGTCTGGACAACAGCCAGAGCCTGAACCGCTACAGCTATGTGCAGGGGAATCCCGTAAGCTACACAGACCCCTTCGGCCTGTCACCGCAGAACGGCCTGTTCACGGGGACGACTCTATGGCATGGCGTTCTGGGATTACTTGGATGTATACCGGGCCCTGTGGGAGCGATAGCGAACTTCATAGACTGTGGCATTTATCTGGCCGAGGGAGACTATTTCGGTGCAGCCATATGCTTTATGAACGGCGTCACCATGGGGACGACGGCCATTGCAGGTGCCATGCTCAAGGCAGGAAAGCTGTGCAAAGTCGCCAATACGGCGCTCCGAGTGGCAATGGTATCGGAACGCATTGGCGGAGCACTCACCTTTGCCCAGAATTTCTATAACATCGGGCAGACCAGTATCCAGATGTACTGCAAGTACGGCATCCTGGGAGAGTCTTTAGGACTTGATACTGTAGGGGAAGTCTTAAGCATTGGCCTCAGCGCCATGGGATGTGCCGGCGGACTGTACAACATGGGGCATACCAGTAAAGAGCTGCTGGCACTGCAGAAGAGTATAAATAATAAGAGTGGTAGTTTTTCTAGATTAAATACATATGGGGATGCACTTCGAGAAAGCCTAGGACCAGCATATTTATCGCATCCAGAGGAGTATAATTCTATATTAAGTAGAGCTAATGAATTAGGAGTAGGAGTAGAGTTTAGATCAGGAACATTAGCATATGATATGGAATTTGGTAGACCAGGAAGGTTAATAATAGATCCAGAAGCTTCGATAGGTGCATTAAGGCATGAATATAGACATATGCTTGATGATTTTGAGTTGAACCATCCAGGAATGAGGATAATAGCAGATAGGGAAAAGTTTTGGGAACTCGAATTCAGAGGATATATGGAAGAGTTGAACTTGGCAAGAAGTATAAAAGATTATGAAGCAGGTTCGTTTATTATTAACGAAATGCGTCAAAGAAGATTGGAAATTTTAGGTAGGTAGTAATATGAATAATATACAAGGAATAATAAGCAGGTTGGCGAGCAATGATTTTAGTATTTCCGATTTGGAACAGTATTTAGAAAGTTCATTGGTATTGATAAAAGTAAATGCAATAATTGCTGTATTAAGAGAGCATATTACTGAAGAAAGTATTATTTGTAAGTTGAATTACATTTCTCAAAATATTCAGAATGAACCTAAGGTAATAGGTGAATGGAATACAGGACATTTTGCAATAGCAGTACTGAATTTGTTAAATACTAAAGATACGCGGGAATTATACAATAATAATATAAAAAAACTTGATGTATATGCTCAACAAGGAGTAGAGAGGTTAAGTGAACAAATATCTATTATGTTAGAAATTGATGGGTAGTAGAATTTATTATGTCTCCATTTAAGGACATCAACCACCTAAAAAATTAACCACAGTCTTTAAATTAATCGAAATGGCTCTCACCGAAGGGGATGATATCCATGGAGATTAATATAGAGACCTTGGGGCGGAAATTGCCAGTTATGTGCACATGACATAAGGAGAGCGTGGCGATTCAAACACGTGAAAGCTATAGTGGCGAATGGCGCGCCTTGCTTGATGATGCTGAACGGAAAAGGTATCGAGGCATGGTTGACAGGGGCGGTTCCGTGGAACTTTGTGGGAGTTGGTGCCGTTTTCTTATAGTGCAGGCAGGAATCAAGGGTGAAATGCGCAAGGAGGCGCATTTCAGCCCCGCATGACAGGATGTCAATACGGGGCGACCCGTA
>JAIDDH010000132.1 GCA_029055435.1 Acetatifactor sp. | reverse complement strand
ACGGCAAACGCCACATCCTCTCCGATCTTCCCTTCCAAATCCTCCGGATATATCCAGTCTGTCGGATTGTCGGAATGAGAATTATCGCAATCCATCACGTCCACATCGCAGGAGAGGAAGTTGTCCCCGCTCCTGCGGCAGTTTTTAAACTCCGCGCACACATGGTCGAATGCCATTACCTCCAGGCAGTCATCCTCATTGTCAATGACGCGTTTATTGGGGTACAGGCTGTTCTTTGCGTTCCCCCTGCTGTTCGCCGTATAAAATGTCATTCTCAAAACAGATCAACCTCCTCGCAGTTTTCTGTAAAATAGCGGATCACCATATCCCGTTTTTCCGCTTTCTCTATCTCCGCCGCCATTCCCGTGGATATGGTTTTCCCGAATACCCACAACTGCTCGCACTTCCCCAAAAGCACCATCCCCATAAACATGCCGATTGCCCGCTCCGCAGGCTTCCCGTCATCAAGGAACTGTGGGAAGAGAAGATGCGGGGCAAGCGGGATCGCGCCGTTCCTTACCGCAAACCTGCTGTACCTCCTCGCCCTCTGCGTGTTCCCTTCCATATCCCCGGCAAACGGGGAGCATATATAGACAAGCGGCCGGTATGCTGCCCGTTTTGCTGCTTTCTCCTCCTTCATGATCCCCGACAGCGCCGCATAGCTTGTGGGGTCATGATACCCCTCGCTGTTATACATTCCGATCCCCATAAACTTTCCCTCCACTTCGCCTGCCGTCCTTTTCTTCCCGGACTGCTGCCGCAGGCTTATAAAACGGGCAGTCCCTCCCTCCAAAGTCATTACTTTTCAGGCAGATGCACCGCCCGCCACGATTTGCAAAACAGTCCTTATGCATCCTGCATTCCGGCATTTTTGTGTCACCCATCTTTTCTTCCTCCTGAAATTAAAATAATATTCCCCTCCATCCTTCTGCGGAGGGTTTCCGTCTTGTTGAACTGCGCCCTCCAGTGCCTCCGCTCCGGGGTATCCTCTGGAAGCGCCTCCTCTATCTCTTTGTACATACCGCAGAGGACCGTGTACCCCTCCGCCATCTCCCGCAGTTCCGAAAGCAATTCTGCCCTCGTTTCATCAGAGCAGTATGAATTGATGAGCCTGGCGGCTTTCCTTGCCGCCGGCATTCTGCAGGGGAAGAACGCCTCCACGTTAAGTTCCATATACCCCGTCCCGTATTCAATCCGCAGCTTTTCCATCACACACCTCAGTCCTTCTGGTAAAAATCACATTCATAGCCATCCGCCCGCAACAGTAAGCCTTTCGCCCAGGGAGGCGTCCTTCCCATCTGTTCGCATACAGCAGCAAGGGACATCCTCCTGTCCGCCTCGATGATTATCTCATCATGTACATGGGCGACAATGGAACAGGTACGGAGCGTCCGCATGGCATAGCATAAAATATCCCGGCTGACCGCCTGCACGATGTTCTCCACGAACTTGGGACCGTAGCTTTCCAGCCGCTCCCATTTCTTCGTGCCGCCCACGCCCATGTAAGTGACGGACTCCCCGCCAAACTGGTTCTCACCAATCCTCGGTTTGACATAGGCAAGACGCCTTCCGGAAAAAAGCGTGATGAACAGCATCCCGCTTTCATAGCTGAAGCGGATGCCGTGTGTTTCTGTTGGCGCCCTTTTTTTGATGCATTCCTTCACGACACGGTCAACCGCCCACCAGAACTCCGTAATGTTTGGGTTAGAATCCCGCCATGCCGACACAAGCGGCTGCAGTTCTTCCTCTGCAAGCCCCATCTCCAGCGCGCCCATGGATTTCAATGCCCCGACTGATCCGCCATAGCCGAGCGCCAGTTCCGCTATCTTGCCTTTCTGCCGCAGATGCCCGTTCACGCCATGCTTTTCAACCGGCACATGGAACATCTGGCTTGCCGAGGCGCAGTAGATGTCACCGCCGCCCTCGAACACTTTGATCCGCCACCGCTCCCCGGCGATCCATGCAATCACCCTTGCCTCGATTGCGGAAAAATCCGCTACGATGAACTTCCTCCCGTCCTGCGGCACGAAAGCCGTGCGGATGAGCTGTGAGAGCGTATCCGGGATATCCTCATAGAGCATGGCAAGGGCATCAAAATCCCCCGCTTTCACAAGTCCCCGTGCCTGTGCCAGATCCGGGATATGGTTCTGCGGAAGATTCTGCAACTGGATAATCCGGCCGGAAAACCGCCCTGTCCTGTTAGCTCCGTAAAACTGGAACATCCCGTGCGCACGTCTGTCCGCACACACCGCATTCTCCATTGCCTGGTATTTCTTAACAGAGGATCTTGCAAGCTGTTGCCGCAAGGCAAGCGCCTCCCCCAACGGCTCCGGCGCAGTCTTTAACAGTTCCGCCACCGCCTTTTTATCAAGGGAATCCGTTTCCACCCCGTTCTCCGAAAGCCACTGCTTCATCTGCTGCACGGAATTCGGGTTCTCCAGTTCCGTCAGTTCCTGCATGGCGGCTGACAGCTCCGACTTGGAACGGGCATCCATAGCGATTGCCTGTGTGACCATCTCCATATCCACCCCGATGCCCCGGTCGTTGATCTCCTGGTCCTGCCAGTATTCCTTCCACACAAAATCCAGAACCGGAAACTTGGCAAGTCTCTGCTGTATCTGCATTTCTGCCTCCACATCGCGCAGGTTATAGGCTTTGAACCGCCCCCACTTCTCCCTGTCATGCTCCGGCAGGTTCCGTGTCCGGCCGCCGTTCGCCTTGGTCGGCTTGCAGGGGACACAGAAATACCGGATCAGGTCTTTCCCTTCAGACAGCTTCTGCTTTTCCAGCCCAAGCACCGCGCCTACATTTTCCAATGACAGCGGAAGGCCAAGCGTGGCCGACCAGACCATGGAGCATTTCCAGGACTCCGACTCCAGCCATTCCCCAAGATAATTTGATAAGCACACCCTCTCGAACATGGCATTGAACGCCCATTTGGTGACGGATTCATCCGAGAGCGCCGCCAGGATATCCGCAGGGATTTCCTCCCCCTGGCATAAATCAACTACCTGCACATCCCCGCCGTCCACGCTGTAGCCGAACAGTAGGATCTCAAAATTGGGTGAGGATGCATATTTATAAACGCCGCATTTGGATAAATCCACATCCGAAAATGTCTCGATATCAATACTGATACTTCTCAATTCCACCAGCTCCTTTCACCGCCTTAAGGGCGGCAGGGAAAAGGCAGGTGCCCTCTCCCCGCCACCCGGCGGCCATGCTTCCGTTTATCTGGTCATGACAGGAAATCATCCTCATCCCCGTCAGCGAAGTCATCCTCCGCACGGGACCTGCCGCCAAGCGGCTCACCGTCGCGGATCTTCTGCAGGTTGTTCAGCCCGCAGGCGATACCCTTATTCCCGTTGGAATTGAAAGCATAAAAGTTGATGCTCGCCCTGCCGTAAACGCCGCTGTACACCTCGGAATGGTCAAGGATCGGCTGGCGGTCCGCATCCACGATTCCGGGAGCAGTAGAACTGTTGGCATTGACAAAATAGGAATCTGCATAGGCTTCATCATCCGGGCGCTCTGTATCCCCGTCGCGCAGCGGCGTCTTCAGTACAGAGAGCGCAGGTACGCTCCTGCCATTCCCCTTCAGCTTTGCCTCGCCCTCACGGTATGCCGCCTCAATGGCCGCCTCGATCTTAGCGATGGTCTTCTTATCTGACTTCGGGATGATGAGCGACACGGAGAACTTTGGTGCGCCCCCATTGATCGACTTTGCCTCCCATGCATTGCAGTAGCTCCACCGTGTATTAGGTCCGGTGATAACCTTTGTTGGATTGTTGACTATGTTTGACATATGATTTTCCTCCTAATCTTCTTTGAAATCTTCCTGTGCAGTATTCATTTCCGGGCGCTTATCCGTCTCAGGTACAAGCGCCGGCTTACCCTGTGGCTTTTCCACAAGACCATTTAATATCTCCGCAAATTTCTTCTTACCGAGCAGTTTTTCCATGGCTGTGATTCCGAGCAGCTTCGGCTCATACGGGTCGAAGCCCGCCTTCTTCACGGTATCCGCCACGGCATCCTCATCCGTGTACTTCCTGTTGGAACGTCCCTCAACAACTTTAAATCCGGCATACTTCACGCCGCTGAGTGCCTGCTGCAATGCAAACTCTTTCACATCCGCCGCCCATGCCGCCAGTTCATCCGCTTTCACAAGGATCGCCGCGATCTCGTCATCCTCCAGCGTGACAGGCATCTCAAAGTCATACCTGGCAAGTTCCAGGTTATACTCTGCCCGCTTTCTGCAGACTGCTTTTGCCTTACAGAACCTGCAGTGTTCCCCCGCGCAGAACTCGCCCTCCCCGGCATAGGCCAGCTTTGCCTTTTCGGCAAGCTCACCCGTTGCCCACTGGAGCAGGTCATCTTTCGCCATGGCATACACGCTGACATTCTCACGGCGCGGCTGGTAGATCGCCATGCGGACGGTATCGATGTCATAGATGCCGTCAAACAGCTCCAGCGCTCCCAGAGCATATAGCATCATCTGCGGATTCCCCTCGGCGGAAACCTCCACGCCCTTTCCGTGCTTGTAGTCGATGATATACAGAGTCCCGTCTGCAATGATGATGCAGTCGCCTGTGCCGAATCCCTCCTCCACGAACCGGGAGAAGTCTAAGTGCTGCTCGATCAACACCACGGGATCTCTGCAGTTTTTCTTTGCCTCCTCCACCAGGGAAAGGACATACTCTGCATACTCGCTGGCGCATTCCTCCATCTCCTCATCATAGAAGGCAAGCCCCTCTGTCGGGTCTTCCGTTTCCATGCCCAGAGACAGCTTCAGCTTGTGTTCACATAGGCTGTGGGCATCGGTGCCCTGCTGCGCGTATTCGCTGCCCGTATCCTCATAATTTTCACAGAGCCTTGCAGACGGCGTGCAGGCAAGCCACCGATAGCTGGAGGATGCGGAAAGTAAGGCGTGTCTTCCCATCACAGTACCTCCGCTTCCGCCAGCAGTGCCGCATACTCTGCCGGATCAATCTCTGACAGTTTATCCGCACCATGCTTATTCAGCAGTTCCCGAACCTCCGCCGTGTGTCCTGCGCGAGATTTTTCTGCCAGCACTGCCCGGACTTCCTCCAGCGTCAGCGGCTTCTCCTCCTGTACCTGCTTTGCCGCAGGCTTTTCCTCTTTCTTTGCCGCTTTCCCGGCCTTTCCCGTTTTCTCCGGCTCCTTTGCATCCGGCTTCCCTGCTTCCGCAGCCCCACTATCCGCTACTGCATCCGCAACGGCCTGCAGGCTGTCAGCAAGGGAACGCAGGTCCCCGACCACCTCAAGCAGTAACTTCACTTTTCCCATGTACGTTTCCTCCTTCCACGATTTCACTCACTGCCAGTTCCCGGACGGAATCGCCCGGAACGATGATGGCCACCCTCCGCTTCTCCCCAAGGAGGAAGCGTAAGAAACGCTCCCTCACGGAGATATGGCGACAGTTCACAATCCCGCCGGATACCGGCTCTTTCGAAACACTGATCTTTAATGTGTGTTCCATTCCCATGACCTCCATTTCTGAAGGGCGACTGTTTTCATGCCCTTCACTATACGGAGATTCGGACACCCTTTTGGATACCCACATTTAAAAATTTTTCTTGAAAATTTTCCTTGCACTCTCAATTGACTTCATGACCGCCCGGTGCTGTACCTTTTCCTCCCGCGCAATCTCCCGCATGGATTTCCCTTCCGCAAATTTCAAAAGCCTGCGTCTCTGCACTTCCGACAGCCCGTCCAATGCATGGGCAATACGCTCTGTATCCAGTTCCCGCTCCATCTGCGTTTCTGGCGTTTCTTCCGTGCCATACTCATCACCCTCAAACTGCACCGAATCCATCGAATAGCAGTGGTAGCGTTCTTTCCGGGCAAGGTTGTCCTCTTTGCGCCTTGATTCAATGATGACGGCACCGATGGACTCCTCCACCTCGACCTCCGACACAGTCCCGTCTGCAAATTCATATTTAATTTTCATTTAGATTCCCTCCGATCTTGAAATTGGTTAAATAGGTTTCAAGACCGGAAAGGAGGACCGCGGCCCTTGGGGCTGCCTGCATGGGAAAACCCGCGCCTGGTATCCCGGCTCTTTTTGAAAAATCCCATAAAAAATTCCCTTACCTTTCTCAAAGCCGAAAAGGCAAGGGAGTCCATATGGTGTCTCTGCATCCGAAAGAGTACACGAAGCAAAGGCTACCTTACACGAATCCGAAAAATTTCTTTTCCATAGATTCTTGTATGTATCCCTCGCCCAGGTTGTACTTCCCTCGGCCATGACAATTTTTTCTATTTCTTTATCACCAGACAGCCTGCACTGATATAGCCACAATGCTTCTGCTGTTTTTGTCCTATTTTGACTTTTAATATGATGCTATATGGTCAAATGCATATTGCTGCAATATCTCACGAGCACATATACTCTGCAAAATTGCAAATACTCAATCGGTATCTCTTCTTTGTATGACTTTTGGACATTTCATATAGTGAAGAATAAATTCATCTAATCATGCACCATCCAAAGATGCCTATTAATCAAGAACGTACATTAAGCTTGTTTTTTTCATGTCCTTATAGTACAATAACTAGCAGTAAATAAAAATTAACTTAATATATCACTTTATTTCATATAAAAACGGAGGTGGTTAAGTTTGTTTAACTATTTATCATGGAATGAAATCAACTCAAAAGAACACCGCGCTAAAGTTGCTGTCCTTTTGCACAATGAGCGCATAAACGCAAATTTAACGTTGGAAGCTTTGGAAGAAAAAACCGGAAAATCAAAACCGACCGTTCAATCATGGGAAAAAGGGTGGTTTTATAAAACGGGGGAAAATATTCTTCCATCGCTCGAATGCCTGTCGATTTTATCCGATCTGTATGAATGCTCTCCTGAATACATCCTTTGTCTTGAGTCCGAAAAGACAAAAGCCAAGACAGATATAAGCAGCACCATAGGTCTGACAGAAGACAGCATCAATATTCTACAAAAACTATTTTCTGATGAACTTTCCATGCCATCGGAAAGGGCATGGAAGGAAATTCCTGATAGGTATAACCCATACAATGTTCTTCTTGATCAGGAGTGGAAAATCGTGCTCCTTTCGTTTCTGAATTTTTTTATACAAAACATAGAACAGTTTTCCGATTTTCTCTCAAGGAGACGTCCTCTTTCTCTTCTTCAAAAGGGATTGGAAAAAGAGAAAGACCGTTCAATGCTAAGGGAAGCATACATTTCTGTGCGAAATGCAATACATGAGGATCCTGATAATGCTATAAAAGAACCAATATCCTTGACTAAGTTATTAACTGCACAATCATTGATGACTTATCTAGACCACTCTAATTTTGAGCGTGCTGCTGAACTTGATGCTTTGTTTTGGAAGTATCTTCCTGTTCTGACACCTAGTCATTTAAAGCAGTCCGACTATGCCATAAGCGAAACGTTTATGGATATCGTCAAAAGTTATTTTGACGATGTTTTTAATAAAACAGAAAAATATCATGACTTCGTTGATAAATATAAAGCCACCGACTACATTAAACCCTTGCAAATTGTCCGCCCTTCAAACGATTGACTAACGCAAGTGAACGTAAATTTACATAAAAGTAAACTCGCAATTATGCATCTTTGTTCCCAATCGAATATGCATCAAATAAAAAAAAAACCGGAGTTATTACCTCTGCCACTTCTGTGGCTTAGTAACAACTCCGGCAATTTGGTATCTCAACAATGTGGATCCTTGGCTCGGTAGATGTTGTTATATTTTTTCTCTCATATCCTCAATCTGTCTCTCTAAATCTGACAAGAGTATTGTTTTTCTTACATTCCCGTCTTTTACTTCGAGTAGTTCCTCCCCATCATCATTTCTAATGTAATCCATGATTCTTGGCTTAATCTGATTGTCGCTCCGATTATCCCTTATAATTCCTCTCTTCATTTAGCAGCCCTCCTTTTTAACCAAATGGTGTTTCTTCATTCTCACCGTCAAAATCATCCTGCATAAAGGTATCAAACGTACATTTTATTCCACCTTTACCGTTCTTGCATTCGAAAAAACTCTACCAAACCAGTGACTTTCTTTTCCCTTTCAATTTCACTGCATATTTCTGGATTCTGAGCTAAAAATTCAGATATCCTTTGATACCAAATAACATACTCTGATGCTATTGAATAACGTTCAAAGGCATCATCGGCCTTCTCCGCCTCAAATAAATCCTTGGCTTCTGCATACCACTCGATGTTTTCCCGTGCCTTGGTTTTGGCGTGATCCTCAAACAGCTTAAGCATCTGTTCAAGAACGGAAAAGTAATCGTCCTGGGTAACCACAGAATCTAAAATCTGCTCTACGGTCTTACCTTTGATTTCAATCGGTTGTTTTTCTGCCTTCAAACCATAGGCGCGAGAACCATCCTCATATGTGGCTACTACATCGCCAAAACTTATGTTCATATCCAGAGGAAGTGATGTATTGCGGAACTTCTCCAGATTACGTTTTAGTGCAAGAGTATTTCTGGCAGTATTGTAATTGATAGCTGCTGAGACTGTGTTCAGCCATTCATCCGTTGTAACATCATCTGTTTCCCCCATCATGAGTGGTTTCATGATAAGTGGTTTAAGCTGCATGAATAGCAGTGCCGCAGTTTGGGAATCTCTAGTATCGATTTTCCCATTGAACCAATCAACAACCATGCTCTCTTCACTATCGTTGACCGCCTCAATCAAAAGTTCACGAATAATAGCAGCATCGTTAGCGGGAACATAATTAGCGCCTTTTTCTTTGAAATCCTCTGGGTTACATAGCACCAATTTCTTTTGCAAAAAAGAGTATTTCTTACGAAGCAAGCGCTTCTTGGCTTCTTCATAATTTTCCCAACTGTAGTGACGGATAATTTCGTCGTATATAGCCTGTAGGCTGACTTTATTTTCATTCATGGCATTCTGCCTCCCTTCTATGAGATATTCTAGCGCTAAAAGGTAGTATTAGCGAGGAACGTAAAATCCTCATTTCCGTTCCTCAGTCCCCATTCAGATGGTTATCAAAGGAAGTGAGCCACTCCAATATTCCATCCGCAGAAATCGATCCTTCCTCTTTCTGTTTCTTTCTTACCTTCATTCCTTCTGTAAGTTTCGTGAGACGCTCACGCAATGCAATATCATCCGGGTGACGTTTGACCGCCATCTTTAGCCGCATATACAGTCTGCGGTATTCTTTGGTAAGGATATCATTCTTCATCTTTTTGACTCTGGTTGCATTGGCTCCTACATCCCGGCATGCCTTTGTTTTGTCTTGGGGCGCAGGATATCCGCAGTACACCGAATCAGATCTTCCCACTGGCACAAAGTAGTTTCCACAATTCTTACACTTCACAAACTTTGTATTGGCATCCATAGCATGGGCAGCCTCAAACAAAATCAGCGATATGGATGACTTAATCGTGTAGATGGAGTGGAATGAGTCATCAAAAAACATAATGTGGAAATCAATGTGCTGGAAATCTGTATTAGTCGCATACAAACCCCAGAATGCCATCACCTGATCCTCTTCGTATTCCTCGCCAGACACCAACATATTAAAAGAGTGCTTGAATGCCACATAGCTATCTGCATATGCAGCATAGGCAGACAACAAAGTCTGACCAATGGTACCGATACCAAATTCATCAAATCCCGTTTCCTCCAAAATGAAGGACTTGATCTGGCTTGTGTCCTTATCTCCATTCAATAGAGCAATAGGTCCTTTCAATTCTTCTTCATTTTCCCGGATGAAATCAGCTATGAAAGTAGAAAAATCTGTGAGGATCATGACAGCGGTGACTACTCCAAACTTTGCCAGACAGACCTCATAAAGGCTCATAAGGGCCTGACTGCCATTTCCATTCAAATCTGCATCGTGGAAATAGGGATTCTCCATAATGAGAGGCTTAATTTCTGTGGGGCGAAGTCTTGCGTACTCACAAACCATACCGCCAACCGGATACACATTGATGATACCGCCCTCCATCACAATATTTTTCTTTCCGTCAAAATCTACATTCAGACCAACATCCATGCTGTATACCTCCTGTTATCAATTGCTATTTGATACTAAAACAGGCAACTGTAAACAATCGCTTATTTCCCATATCTGTTGATAACATTATATCAGATTTATTTCTGTAAGCAATAGATATAACAAATACCGTATGCTAACATTTCCGGAATATAAATTGTTAACACTCCATCCTCCTTGGCATTTAAGCTATATTTCTTTTCTAAATAATTTCCGTGTTATTTTGTTTGCTAACTTGCTAACACATTAAGTAAAAAAGATATGCGGACTGTGGCAATCCGCATACTTCCTGTCAGAAATCATACGCAAAGCTGTGTAGCAATCATATTCAGCACATCACTGCTCATCTGGACATCTTGTGGTATATAGCCAAGCTGCTTCAGCCGGTATGATGCAGCTTCAAAAGACACATTAAACACATTTGAAACCCTAGCCGCAGTGATATAATTTCTGAAAACTGCCTTAGTGGTTTTTACGCTTTCAGCGACCTTCCTTACCATTGACACAGGCATAAGGATTGCGGAAGAAAGGGCATTCGCCTGCCACTCCATCCAATCCCGTTCTGTCCATATTTCCGAATTCCTTGCATCCATTTTCTTTGTGTCTATCCGGCACTGCACCATTGGTATCGGAGCTTCTCCAATATAATCAAATATTGTCATCTGGTCAGGATCATAAGCAAAATACTCTTTATGAAGGAACTCATGGCTTGCCTCATGCCCCATGGTGAAACGGTACCGGTGTTCCTGGTTCTCCGCTAAAAGAGTCCTGTCAATGATCACTGTATGGGCTTTTGCGCTGATATAATCTGCACATTCACGCTGCGGATCGTAAATCGGCACTTTGTCCGTGTCATTGAAAACCGTCATCCCAAGATAAACACCGCAATGCGATAAATATTGAAAGTCCTGATCCATCCCAAGATAATTCTGCGCAAATGAATCAATATCAATCTCCTGTGGGTTTTCCAAAGCATCCGGCATAAAATCCCCGACAAGATTCTCACCGATCAAATCTATTTCTTTCCTGCTCAATACCGGAGCTCCCGATTTTTTTCTTGTTATAACTGGTCTATACATATATAGGCTCTTACCCCTTTCGCTTTCTCAGTTCTTCAACAAACTGGTTCCATTCTTCTTCTCCTGCATCCAAGTCCCTGGCGGTCCTCAGCGCAGCACTGACATAGTCCCTCTCCATGATGTATTCAGGAAGGTCGGGTGCTACTGCATTCCGTTTCTTACCGGCCAGATTGAACATAAGCTCACGTTCCTCATTTGATAAACCTAATATTTTTGCGAGTTGGGTAAGTTTCTCCATGTCAAAAGGGTTGCGTCTGTCTTTTTCCACATCTGTTAAAAATGGGGCGGATACACCAAGCATATCTGCCATCTTCCTCAATGTAATCTGCTTCTCGACTCTCTTCTGACTTATGAATTCTCCAAAATTCGCATACTTCATACTCTTCACCTTTTCTTCTCTCTTCTTCGTTTTCTCTTTTTGTTTTCTCTTCGTATTCTCATTTTACAGGTGTTAATAATTTAGCACGCCAGCTTGTTCGCTAACTTGCTAAAATCAATATACTAAAAAAGTGAGAAGATGTCAATTACTTTTTGAAAAATTTTATCTTCTCCCTTTAATTTGGATAGTCATATAGGTAACTGTATCTTTGCCTTCTTTTCCCTGCTTCCCGGAAGCTCCTTTTCACATCCTCAAAATTCACAAGCAGGCTTTTATATACTCATAATGTGCACACAAATTTCTCATATCCCCCTATTGCAAATATCTAGCAAGTATCACTACCTCTGTTACTGGAATAGTTTTAGTGTCCTTCCTCCCCATACGACTATGGTTGTATGGTTTTTTAATCATAATGATCTCATATGGCAATTGCTCTTCGACATCACTATTGCTTAGTACAGTCACAACTTCTTTTTGAGGATTCTTAAAAAAAACATTGCATCGATTCAAGCAAGCTTTCAAAATCTGATCATCTACAAAACAACCATCAAATTCTTCACAACAGGCTTTTAACAAATCTTCGAAGAGAATAGTATTCGTTTCGCTATTTGTGTAACTTAAGATCAAATCACAATGCTTATTTCTAATCCCTCTAAACATTTCTTTAAAAGCATCTGAAACTTCCGTTTTTATACAATAGTCTGACTGGTATCTATCCGTTCGATATCTACCCTTAAACTTCACTTCCGGATAGTCATATCTAACTAGTGTTTCCAAAACATGATAGAATCTTGAGTAATGTACAAAACAGTAGGGCGGATCAGCATATACCAAAGTTCTCTCAGGAATATTAGAAAGACACTCTGTATCCCTCATCGACATTGTTTTAAATTCAAACGTATTCTGCTCCAGTAAAAACTCTTTCAAATCTTCATATTTTCTCACAAAAAAATCCGTAACACATTTTCGACGATAAATCAAAATATCCTCTTTAGATGAATCATTGTCTGGCACTCTATACTGGGCATAGTGTCCTGTACTCTGTGAATTATACGCCATCGCATATATCAAACATGTCAGTAATAAGTTATAATACGATTCATTATCTTGGTATTCATCAATTACAGCTCTATATGAATCAATCCAAATACACTGATCATAACTCCAATATGTACCCGAATAATTTTTTACAAATAAGTAATAATTATCGAATTCCTCCCACTTTTCATATTCAATTAAAGCCCGCTGTTTATTTTCCATTTTGTTCAGTTCGTCTAAGGTAAACTCTCTATTATACGAGAATTGTCCGGCGAATTCGGAGAAAAATTTATTAAATCTATCAACACGCTGCTTCGCCTTATCACATATTTCTTGTATATTCGGATATTTATCCCAAGTATAATTACTTAAATATACGGTAGAAAATACTGCTGAATACTGTTGTATATCATTTGATATTACATTTGCTTTGTTTCGTAATGCAGCAGATAATGTTGCTGAACCTGCAAATAAATCACAAACATTATCATAATTCTTATTCAAGTAATTAAATCCTTTTTCGATCAGATCTAAAACATCAGTTTTTGATCCCATGTATTTTACAACACTAGGAAATTCTTTTATCAGCTTCATAAAATACTTCCTTTCTGATTTTCGTCGTATATACTATCACTCTGTCAGCCTCAGAAAGTCAAGTAATTTTCTCACTTTTGAGGTTAATCGGCTTCAAACCCATCTATACATTTTGAAGTAATACCGATTGCTAATATTGGACAGCCTCCGGATCGCCTGCTATCCAAACGATAAAGTAACTTACCCATCCAGGTTGTACTAGCACCATACTTTGCCAATCCATAGTGTTTTGGAAATGTCTTTATATCTGTACCTCGTGTAATAATAATTCCGGCCGCAATTATTCCGAACTCATAATATGTCCGCATTGCCATCAGATCTCTGTCGAATGTTTGATCCTTACTATTCCATTCTGTATCTAAAGCAATTTTATTCTTGAAGAAATCAATATTATATCCATTTACATAATCAGGCAATGTGAAAGTTTGATTACCTTCTGCACCACTACGATAATCCAACATTAAATTCAAATCTCCATGGACTCTTGTCTCTGCCCATCCTCTCGGAAATAAGATGTTCTTAAACTTAGGTGGTATTGGTGACTCATTTCCACCTGCTTGCAATATATCATCTATTGAAATATGAACCATTCTGAGAACCTCTATAAGCTCTGCGAATTCATTTGGATATGCTGAAGCAAGTATTTCTGCTGCATGATAATAACTGTATATTTCATATTTTTCTAAAATATCCTGTGGAAAAATATTTGTCAATGCATCCATCATTTGTTCCTCCTATTCACTAAAAGTAAACTTCACTAAATCACTCTATCACATAGTCACACTTTTCACATAGATTTTGTGCTACTTTTCAATATATGCGCACATTAAAAATCCTCTTTGATATTAAGTGCATTCAAAAAAGTCTTTATTTTTATTTCTTCCTCTTTTTTCTCAAAAAAAGGCAGTTCAATTTTCTTTCCAGCTTTGACTCTATTTGCATAAAACATTAGACTATTGAACGCGTCATGCCATCCCTCTGGCAACCCTGAAGCAGTGTCAATATCCCAACATATTTCCTCCATAATTGCATAGTTATCAAAGACAAAGTCTTCCTCATAATCATTCAATATAATATTAGCAAGATAACACTTGTTATTCAGTTCTTCATCAAACCTTAAAATAACTTCCTCAAATGATTCGTGTTCATCATCAGACCCCAAAATCAATAATTCGCTATTTGAAGCGATAACTGCATAAGGCGTCTGATTTTTACCAAGTTCATTTCTAGCATACTTCGCTACCTCACTTTTTAAGTATTCTTTTAATGAGTTAGCAGTTATAGTACCATCCTTTGACAAAGCTTCCATTGCATTTTCGGATATTGCTTTATTCAAAAAATATGTCCATATCCCATGTTTCAATTTATCAGAAGAATACGACTTTTCTTTAGGTGAACATGAAAAGAACGCTGCATAATCAAAGGTTACCATTCCATCAAATCCTGAAAAATCAAAACCTCTACAATTAATTGATCTTTCATTATCTCCTGACCATTCCGCACATGCATCAATAAATGCAATCAGTCTATTTGCTCTTGATCTACGAAATTGTTCCATAAATACATCATTAAATGAAATAGACGTTTCAACTAAATCCAATGTACTTGTATCATATGCTGTCAAATAATTTTTTCCATTACAAAAATAGCCATGCCCTACATAATAAAGATAGACTGTAGTGTCTTCCTCCAACCTCGTCATATAATACGCTAGATCACCACTTTTACAATTAGCAACCGTACATTTTTCATTGTTTAAAACTAAGATATTTTCTTCCGCCACTCCAATTTTTCTAACAAAAATATCTTTTATGCTTGCTGCATCAGCATTTGCATACTCCACATCCGACAATCCCACTGCACTGTCAATATATTTTTCTAATGAAATGATAATTCCAAACTTATTACTCAATTGGTATTCCTCTTTCTGTTTATAATCTTTCCTTAATTCCATATATCGAAGGGATTTCAAATAGAACTATTTCATCATAAACAAGACACAGTTAATAAAAACCTATCAATATCTTGGCTATTGGAATGGAAAGGTAACATCTGAAATATTCATATAAATCCATCCGATTGCGTCGGCACAACCTCCAAGCGGCCATTTGCAATATCATCAACTAGGGAAGCTATGGCTTCATCTGACAGCAGCTTTGGCACATTTTGTTCATAAACAGCATTTACGGAATCCGTCCATTGCAAAAGCAGGTATTTTTCATATACCTCCATTGCCTGTTTTACCCAAATTTCATAAATATTCTGGCTTCCGCCACTATATCTGGAACGATTGTCTAAAAAATATGCAAGCACTTTATCTTTCACCAGAATTATACTTGGGTCTGGTTTGCTATTATAACCATTGTTATCATAGCCAACATCTATGGAACCTTTTTGATAAAGGATCTCCAATACCGCCATAGCGTCTGCATATGTTACTGTTTCCGCTGTCAACTTGTGAGATTGCCCCCTTGGCTTAGTTTCTTTTTCATCTGACAGCCCCAACAGCCAATCAACCGAAACATGATACGTTTTGGCCAGTTCTGTCAATATGGCTGCTGATGGCGGAGTCATGCCCTTAAGCATTTTGCTGATATTGCTCTGAGTAGTATGTATTTTTTGAGCGAAAACCTCTTGTGAATCGTTCCCTTTCAACTCTTTGATGCGCTCCAGAGTTATATTCGTTGCTACTTTATTACTCATTGCATATCACCCATTCCAATTTTACTGATATTATTCCAATTTACATAAAAAAATTCTATCACGAATATTTTCTAATGTACATCCTTTTTTAATATAATCGGCATAAAAAATCATTGATGAAAAAAATATAATTCTATCTATGTCTATTACAAGAATAAATGGTAAGCCCACAAATGAAGATAATGCTAAACTTTCTAAAATGTATGTAGGCATAGATGCTTAAATAAGGCAAATCTTATATAACGTTCTCGACTTCGTTCTTGATATGCTTCTCATATGATAATTTTGAGACATTTCTAATGTCTACCATGTGGGTAACATACCATTTATGAGCTTTGTGGGCTTTTCGCAACTTTATCCACCGAAAACAAATTCCTTGCGAAACCAAACTTATCGCTCCTGACACACTCAAAATTCCTATCGTTAAAATACGTGCCAAAGATCGTGCCTGGGTGCGCTGTATCAAATTGTGATATGCAAGCTACAAAATATTACTTGTTGCTTATATATTTCTCTCTTTCGATATCTCCATTGCCTCCGTAATCGTATCTGATGTAAGGAGCGTGTCAAGCTGCGCCCACACACGGTTCGCCATCACAATTTTGTCCCCTGTCCGGATATCCTTGGGCGGTATGATTGCTGGTCCCAGCTCATACACGAAATGCGTCTCTGAAAGCTCCGCGTCCGGTATCTCCGGAACATACGGATGCAGATTGTCCGTAACGATGTATTTTTCTATATGGTGGATCGACTGCAACTTACCATGATACCTGAAAGCAATGTATGTCAGCGGCTCTTTAGGCCATCCGCCTTTGCCACCTCCAACCGGACAGCAGTACTTATGGTGCTTTCTAACAATATCCACATATGTGATACCCGCAGTCTCCTTTTTCCCTTCCGAAGTTGTGATTTCTGCTTCCTTTAATCCAAGCGATACAACATATACCCAATTAGTGTCCTTATTCTGTGTAGTCATAATCCTCTTTATGTACCTCTCCAATTCTCCAAGAATATAGTTCTGTTTACCTGCAGTCTTCATCCGCAGTTCCCCTGCAAGGTCACATATCACCATCCATGGAAGGTGCAGCACCATAGTCCCCGGTATTGCTGGCAGCCGCTTTTTAGCATACACCTCCGTGCATTCCGACATGGACACGATTGCTTTCACCTTTGCCGGGCTGTTGATAAATCCAGCCCTCTCCGAATAAAGCTTTAACTGTGGCTCCCCCGGAAGAACCCATCCCCGCTTTGCCTCAATGATGATATAGAACTTTTGGTTATCTGTTATCTCCAGGTCTGTGATTCCCTTGTCCTTCTCAAACTCTTGATACCGAATCACAACATCATCCGCATCCACGTTAACATGAATCAGCCTCTCAATTACCCGCTCCAGCAAACGCGGGCATTTCACAAAGGCCCATGCTATGCTTTTGGTTATGTCATTTTCCTTGTCGCCTATAAGATCAAAAATCGTCTCGATTCTTTCGTTGTACGCAAATAATTCTGCCATTAATCCCACTCCCCAGAAATGAACCATCCAGCCAATAAACCATACAAAAATTATACAGCAGAACAATAAGGCTCGCAATAAGGCATATATCTGTTAGTTCTGTATACATTTTAGCCATCGATTACGACTCCTTTCTCTTATCAGCTTCAAATGCCAACTGCCACATGCACATATCCATCAGCTTCATGGCAGGATATCGAGTTCCGCAAGTACTTAATTCCTCTCGAAGGCTTTCAAATTCATACTTATGGGACAAATAATACACTGCAACATCTCTTACTGATTCTTTACTATATACCCCGGCTGAGATATTATATTGCTTTACAGCCTGCACATAATATCGATCATAAGCAGGAACACATCCTAGAGTCCCTAATAGAATCTTTGTCACTAAGGTATCCGTAGCATTATTGGTAACACCTTCAAACGAAGGCTGCTCTGCAGCATATACTCTACGAATCCTTTCACTCACTTCTTCCAACAGTTCCAAATTGGCATCCTCGGTAAGTCCTTCTGCTGATATTTCCACAAGCGGATCAAATTTTTTATCCACAAGAATTTTCACGACTGGAATATGAACTTTATAGTCTTTCTGCAGGAGAAACGAGGAACCACGATACATCCCCCAGCTTGCCAAATAAAATGCCAAATGTAGCGCCAGGTAATCAAGCATCTTTTCGTCTGCACTATTCCTGTTTACCACAAAAGCATTATAGCAATGCCTCCACGACATATACCGTCCATGCAAATCTTTCACTGTCTCATTGAAGTATGTACGGATGCATCGGACAGCCTCGTCTAAAGTTAAGGTAGCACACTTCTCTCTGAACATCACCACCGCTTTCTCCGCTTCTCCTTGAATCTGTTGTCTTTGATGGGTTCTCTTTACAAACTCAACAGTTTGCCCCTTCATATCAACATGTTGTGACAGATAGCCTGCATTCAACCACCCGAATGCAATTGGATGTGATTCGGAATTGGACCAATATGTCCGATGGAGATATGCAGAATTTGATAGTTGGAATCCTAGAATTCTTTCTACGTCCGAAAAAGTCAGCTTAATTTCGTCCTGCCCACATTTCTCTAGATATGTAGTTAATCCAATAAAACTTTGTCCTTTTGCCATCTTCTTCGTCAGCCTCACTTCATTCGCTCTTTTGAAATATTACAAACTTGCATCTCGCTATAATTCCTGCACAGTATATCATGAACAGTTAATACTTATGCTAGATTCCCCATTTACATCTGTATCCCTGCCTCTCACAGACTTATAGATTGCTGCAATTTCCTCTCTCGGAAGGCTTGGGAAAACATTTATAACACCTTCAAGATCAAGTCCGCATCTACACATGGATTCTACGGCACGTTTATCCTGTTCCTGCATCACTACCTCCATAACCAATCATCTGTTATCAAATCTATCTTATCACAAAATTCTCCCATTAGGATAAGAATATCAAAATATATGTCCCAAAAAACGGACTCTAAATATTTATGTTATAGATTTTCAAAACTGTCCTCTATGCACTCCAGATAAATATGCTCATCATCATTCAAGTTGAGCAGCTCCATATGACGCTTCACAGACAGGTCGTTCCGGTTTGTAACAGGCACGATTTCTCTTTCACCTGTCATCCTATCCTCCCTCAGATACTTTCTCACATTAACAAAACTGAAATATATTTCCTGACTCATATTTTCCCCTTTCCTTTACGGTCTTTCTTACGCCCGTTCATCTGAAATTCATCATGCGACATGATTCCGGATACTGCCGTTGCTAGATTGCAAGCCGTCCCCTGGGCATGATACGCATCAGCAGCATTATGCTTATGGTATATTGCGAAATGCCGGAATGAGGGATATTCCCTTTCAAGCAAATGCCAATAATGCCCTGTGTTTTTTGACTTCAAAGTAATTGCAAAAGCCCCTGCCTGCAGCACCTCAAAATAATTTCCTTCCAATTCTTTTATCTCTTCTTTCGTTATCATAACGGTCTCCTATGTAAAAATACGAACTTAAAAGCACTCTGAGCCAAACAACAACCGATTTCTAAAGCTTTAACGATTGCCGAGCAATCGTTAAAAAGAGGTGCAAAATTATCGGGCAGAACAGCCCATGCATCGCATCGGCAGACCTAAAAAGCAGAAAACCACACCTGCAGAACCCGTGAAATGCCTTATTTTCAGCCATTTCAGCGATTCCGCATTGTATCAATTTCGTTGTTGCGATGTTCATGGCACAGACCAGCATAAAATCCGCCGGATAGATTACATTTCCCCCAATCCTGACAATTCGTACTCTATGTTCCTCCAAAGGCTGACGCATACTATCTATCACATTTCTCCCAAATTCCGGCAGCTCGTCCATAAAAAGAATTCCGCGGTGCGAGAGGGAGACCAGGCCAGGCTTTGGCTGTGCCTGACCGCCGATCAATGCGGCGCGGGAAACAGTGTGATGCGGATTTTGAAAAGGTCTGTCTGTCACCAGCGCCTGTCCGTCCTCCAACAGTCCGGCCACACTGTATATCCCCGTGACCTCCAGACTCTCATTTATGGTAAGAGGCGGCAGAATGCCCGGAATCCGTCTGGCAATCATGGACTTTCCGGCCCCCGGCGGCCCTATCATAAGCAGATTGTGAAAGCCTGCCGCCGCGATCTCCGCCGCACGCTTCGCCATCTCCTGTCCGCTCACCTGTGCGAAGTCCTCCCCGCAGCTTCCCGAGGTTTGAAGCAGTTTCCCTGCATCCGTCACAGTCCGCGGCAGTATCCGCTCCCGCTCCTCCTCGTCACTTTGTCTCAGGAAGTCCAGCACCTGAGAAATACTGGACGCTCCCCGCACGATAATCCCCGGAATCACAGCCCCTTCGCCCACATTGGCCGCGGGTACGATACACTGGCTGATGCCCGCGGCCGCCGCAGCCTGCACGATGGGCAACACACCGTGTACTTTCTTCAGTTCCCCGTTCAAACCAAGCTCCCCCAGAAACAGGATATTCTCCGCAGCCTTCTCCGAAAAATAGGACATCGCTTGCAAAATTCCTATCGCTATGGGCAGATCAAAAGCAGTTCCCTCTTTTCGCACATCCGCCGGGGCAAGATTCACGGTGACACGGGCGGCGGGCATGGCAAAGCCCGCGTTTTTCAGCGCAACGCTCACCCTCTCTCTGGATTCCCGCACTTCGCCTCCCAGAGAGCCCACCATGGAAAAACAGGGCAGACCGCGGTCCATGTCCACCTCCACCCACACAAAACAGGCCGAGACGCCCACGATCCCCCCGGATAAAATTTTACAGAACATAAAACTCCTCCTTGTCGTCAATCTGTCAAAACCTTTTTGATTTTAACTTTTCGATTTTAACTTTCTTTTTTGCTTTCTAAAAATAACAGCTGGATTTTAAAATGAAAATATTTTGCCGAACCGGCCTGAACTATTAATATTTGAATTAATATCTGGAATTAAAATATGAAATTGATATTTAATACGAATGGTATAACGAAAGACTGATATTATAGGGGACTGCAAAGGCGACTCCTTTGCAGTCCATCCTGAATAAGTTCTGAAAGAATCGATGCTTATGCCAACTTAGCCGCCATCTTGTCGGGATCATGCGCAAAGTGGATTGCCTGTTCACGGTCAATCTTACCGGCAAGATACAATTGTCCGATGGCCTCATCCATGGTCATCATACCCATCTTACGATTGGTCTGCATAACGCTTTCCAACTGATGGGACTTTGCCTCGCGGACCAGATTTCTTATGGCATGATTTGCATGCATAACCTCAAACGCAGCCACACGGCTTGTGCCGTCCGCCGTGGGAATCAATTGCTGAGCAATGATTGCCTCCAGCACATTTGCAAACTGAATACGAATCTGCTGCTGCTGATGAGGCGGAAATACGTCGATGACACGATCCACGGTACTTGCCGCGGAATTGGTGTGCAGTGTGGAGAGCACCAAGTGACCCGTCTCAGCCGCGGTGATAGCCACGCTGATGGTCTCAAAGTCACGCATCTCTCCCACCAGAATCACGTCCGGATCCTCACGGAGCGCCGCACGGAGCGCGTTAGCGTAGCTCTGGGAATCAATGCCGATCTCACGCTGATTCATCATGGAAAGCTTGTGAGGGTGCAGATACTCGATAGGGTCTTCCAATGTGATGATATGAGCGTCACGGCAACTGTTGATCTTATCGATGATAGCCGCCAAAGTGGTGGACTTACCGCTTCCGGTAGGCCCGGTAACAAGAATAAGCCCTCTCTTTCGCTGATACAAATCAATAACCGACTCCGGCACACCCAGCACCTCCGGCGAAGGCACAGTAGTGCCAACCACACGAAATGCCATCGCAATAGAGCCGCGCTGTTTGAAGGCATTGACACGGTAACGGCCAAGACCGGGAACCGAGAAGGACATATCAAATTCTCCCCGCTCCTCAAAAACCGCCCTCTGACGCTCTGTCATGATGCTGACCAACACATCCAAAGTGTCTGCAGGCTTCATGACAGGAAAGTCCGAGGTCAGCAGATTTCCGTTCACGCGCATCTTGGGGGGCAATCCCACCGTCAAATGTACATCACTGGCTCCCAGCTCGCTTCCTTTTTCCAAAATCTGTTCAATATAAGACATTCTGCACCCTCTCCCTATATGTATTTTTTAATAACGCATTTTATTTAATTCATCTGTTGAAGAGCTCCTGCGTCCATCCCGTAACGGTTGTCCATTGTCTTCATTACATCCACAATCTCAAAATCCGCATACATCTTCGAGGACAGATCAAGAATGGTATTATCCTTAAAACATAAAACCGTAGGACGCAGAATATCTTCGGGATTTTCCGTCAGAACAAGCGCCTTCTCCCCCGTGTTTAACTCCACGCTGACACCCGGACCTACAATATTGATGGAGCTCACCAACGCCTTCACTACTTCCGGTGCATAACAGTCCTCGCGCTGATACAGTTCCCGGATTGCCCTTAATCTTGAATGTGCAGGGCCCTCCAGAGTCATGCCCGTCAGCTCGTCATAACGATTGGCAACCATCAAAATCTTAGCTCCCAGCGCCATTTTCATATCACTGTGCTCGGGTGTCTCCTTGTAGGCATCCATCTGAGCCACCAAGGCCTGATTGCAGATGCGTTTCACAGCCGCCCCAAAGACCTCCGACGCGATATCGCAGGAATACGTCTGAGCGGTGTAGACCTGCATTCTCTCTTCCTCGTTCAATTCATTGCTGTATGCCAGATCTCCTTCCAGAGAAAGCTTTCCGATATCATGCACCAGCGCCGCAAAAATAACCTGCTGCTGTTCCTCTAGGCGTACATTCATAACGTGCGTTATCAAAGCACAGAGAGCAGCAACATTCAGCGAATGACGGTAAATATAGTCCTCCTTGCTGCGCAGATTCTGATAAAAATTCATCTTGCCGCTCTGGTGACCGTAAGTTTTCAAGACAGCATCCACAATACTCTGCATTCTGCCCTGTTTCTTCGTGGTCAGAATCTTTGTCAGCTCTTCCTGAAGGACAAAGACATTCATGGCCTGAAAGCGCTCAAACTCATTCTCTTCCTCTGACATCGGGGGCAGAGGCTCCGCGGGCTCCAGAATATAAATGCCCAACATACCAATACTTTTCATGCTCTCGATTGCCTGAGGCGTCAGATTGAAATCGCGTTCAAACAGAAGATTGCCTTCCTTACTGTATATAGGACGCGCCAGCCTCATACCGGTTTTTAAATTTTCCGTCTTTACAAACCTCATGTTCCGCTCTCTCGCTTCCGGAAATTTCGATAACCTATTACAACCGATTACTTTATTTTACAATAATCTAGCCAATTATGCAAGCTTTGCTTTGCCCTGCTTAGCTTTCCCGGAGCACCAGATGCTGAGGAAGACCGTTTACCATAAACGGCTGATAATCTCCCTGAATCAGCGGCTCAATATAATTGATGAACTCGTCCGTCACATAATTTCCCTCTTTGTTCATCCAGGAACGGGGAACCAGCTTCTCATTGTTGGCGATACGATGCACATCGTAAATACCGGCAGCACTCATGTAAGGATCGTCCGCCACACGGTCGATAACTACCATCTTGCCGCTGTCTCCCTCGTCGGCAGCCTTTACGGCAGCACCGCCCACCATGAAGGCCTCGTCCACATCCACACGGGAAGCCATATGGGAAGCGCTTCTCTGCAGGGTGGAAAACTCAATGCTGCGTGTCTTGCATCCTGTCTCCGCGCCCAGATAGCTTGCCAGATAAGCCGCCGTTCCCTGTAACTGCTTATGTCCAAAAGCATCTACATAATCCGCACCGCCGGACAGTTCGCAGACATATCTTCCGTCAGCCAGCTTGATGCCCTCAGACACTGCAATTACAACGGATTTCTTCTTCTTGAGCAGCTTTATCGTGGTCTCGCGGAATTTATCGATATCGAAAGTCACCTCCGGCAGATAAATCAGGTCGGGACCCTCGCACTCCTCTGTTCTGGCAAGGGCAGTGGCACCGGTGAGCCATCCTGCATTACGGCCCATGACCTCGATGACAGTAATCATCTCCTTGTCATTATAGGTCAGTCCCAGAGCATCTCTGATAACCTCCTTGGTGGACGCAGCGATATACTTTGCCGCGCTTCCGAAACCGGGCGTATGGTCTGTGAGTGCCAGGTCATTGTCAATCGTCTTGGGCACACCCAGGAACTTCTGATCATGCCCCTTCACAATCGCATAATCGGACAGCTTTTTAATCGTATCCATGGAGTCGTTTCCGCCGATATAGATAAAAGCCTCAATCTCCAGCTTGTCCAGAATCTGGAATATCTTTTCATAAATCTCGGTATTCTCGTGAATCTCCGGCAGCTTAAAGCGGCAGGAGCCCAAGAATGCTGAAGGTGTCCTCTTCAACAGCTCGATATCCATGTCGGAATGAATCTGAGTAGACAGATCCACATACTGCTCATCCAGGAATCCCTGAATGCCGTGCAGCATTCCATACACCTTATGGAAACCTCTCTCCTTGGCTGTCTTATAGACACCTGCCAGACTGGAATTGATTACGGCAGTGGGACCACCCGACTGCCCTACGATGATATTACGTTTCTTTGCCATTTTTGTCCTCCAATTATTCTGAATTTAATGCATTACAAATTACTCTCATTTACTAATAATACCAAATCTGAAAAAAAGGTACAATATATTTTTTTATCCTTTCTCAATTCCTTGTAACAGTTCAGCCCTATTGGATCGTGAACACATAATAATAAGCGAATTCCTCTGTCTCATAGGGCAGTCCCGCATTCTGAAGTTTCCCGATAAACTCCCGGTTCTCCTTGCGCACCATATAAATCGAATCCGTCTCCACGGGCGTGTTGTAATCCACATTCATGCAGAATGTCCGCTCTTCATCCGACCCAGTCACGCCCCCTGTCTTCTCCTTCTCCCACGGAGAGACCGGATAATAGAAATAATAATATTCCTCAAAAAAGCTGTCGATATAGACATTTCGCTCCTCCGAGCTTTCCGCCACGCGGACAAGCGCTTCCCTCTCCGGGCAAAAATAGAGGGAATTGGGATAAGTATAGGTATCCGCCACAGAGTACATCGTAAAATAATACCGCAAAAAGACCACCGTCCAAAAAGCATAGCCAAGACATAAGACGGCGGCAAACACTCTACGATAACGACGCAGAAAACACAGAGTCTCCCGAATGCCGATTATACAGAAATAGAGATAGCACACAAATATGGCGTTTGCGCGATAGACATAGCCCGAGCCCGCCAGACCGATGACAATCACAATCGCCAGCGCATACAGCACAAACATCGCGCTGTAGGTGAAAATCCTATTCCGTAGGGATTTCACAAAATCCACAAATGCCCACACAAAGCCTATTGCAATAAATGGTATGGATATCACATACATGGTGTAATACTTCTCCACCGCATCCAGCATATAAGAGCCATTGGTAAGCGTAATTTTGATACAGTCAAAAAGATCAGGCCAGAACTCCGACTGTCCCAGATCCTCCATCCTCTCCGCAGCGATGGGCAGGATATGAAAACCCAGAAAACGAAAACCCGGCAGACCGGCCAGAAGACAGATGACAAACAAAATCAGCGGAACGGCAAGCACTGTAATCTCACAGGCCCACACAAAGATTCTCCCCATGCTGATCTTTTTCGTATAAAGCATATAAAGCGCCATCGCCGCCAGAAAAACAGGCAGAATCATATAGCTGAGGGCATAGCTGTACAATGTCAGGGCAAATCCCGCCCCACATAAAAGCAGCGCGGGCCATGTGGGCTTCTGCAGATATCGTACCAGCAGCGTGAGCGCAAGCATCCCGCAGCCCAGCATCATATTACAGTCCAGCGCAAATCTCCCGGACATGATAAAATACGGACAAAAGGTCAAAAGCGCCGTGCCCCCAAGCACGATCCGCCCATCGTCAAACAGCATCCGCAACAGCTTCGCCCCGCAGAGCACCACAAGCATACTCGAGAACAATGCAGGCAGCCGAACCAGCCCCGGCGTCAGATGCGCTGCGGGAAACAGCTTGAGCAGCAGCACAAGACAATAAGTATAGAGCGGACTCTGCCCTCCGTTATAATTTTGGGGATAGATCGGCATTTCGTTCAGATACCTGTCCACCCCATAATTTGCAAGATTCCATGCATTGTACCCAATTCCCGCCTCATCAATCTGCAAGATATCCGGCAGCTCTCCTATCCGGTAAACGCGGAGCAAAAAGGCTGCCACAAACAGCCCCGCCAGACAGATATTGATGCTATATTTCTTCCAGACTTCGCTTTTCTCCGCCATTCCCTTTCCTCTCCACAAGGCCTTTTGCCCGATCCGTAAGCTCCAAAAGCACCAGCCAGACAAGCAGCGCTCCCGTCCAAAATCCGCCGATAATCACGGCCTTGTCATAATGTGCGTAATATTCATATTGATTAATAGCGTTGCATTCGGCGTCCTCGCCGTTAATTAATAACACCTGATTTTCTACAGCATTGCCCGCCGCGTCCCCAGTACACAAAACAGCGTATTCCAGACGCTCCTCCGGCAGACTCAGCATCCATGCGTACTCTTTCCCGGGTTTTAGCTTCTCCTTCACCGCAACCTCAAAATAACACCCGCTCTCTATTTGGTCAAAATAAATCTCTCTGCCACAGACCCTCCCGCCGGTCTCGTCCTGTATCTCAAAATTCAGATACTCTCCTTTTGCCGCGCTCTCGTCGAACGCCAGCGCGATCTTTATTTTGGACAGCCATCTGTCCTCGGGATAAAAATACTGCAGCGCCACATCCCCCGCCGAAAGCCATGGCGTCTGCGAGATATCCACCGTATATAATTCCGCTACTTTTGCAGTATGAATCAGATACCCGGGCCAGACGCCCGCGCAAAACGCCACGAACCCCACCGTCAGAAGAACCTTCAATCCAAGCCATCCCCATCTGTATTTTCCGTTCTCTCTCATCTCTTTCAAGCTTTTTCCCTCACAAATACCATACAGGCCGCAAATAAAATTCCCGTCCATGTCATCGCCAGAAAAGCAAGTGTAAATCGTGACAGAGGCCTGTAGCTGTAGGTAAGCCCCGACAATATCTGACCATCCTGAGCGATTTCAGTGCGCTGTTGGGCGCTCTTTACCCATGCCTCCCCGTACTCACTGAGGGGCATATCCTGATTGGCCGTCACAAAAAGCGCTGCCTCCCCATCGGCATTTTCTATCGAAACAAGCAGACTATACTCTTTCCCTCTCCTGAGCTTCCAGTCCACGGGAATATCCGCATAGGTGCTCTCCTCATATGCGGACAACAAAATCTCCTCCTCATACAGCGATTTCTCTCCGTCCCATACCACCAGCCTGCACACACCCTCCCGGGCCGTCGTCTCGACGCAGAGGCCGATGCGCTTCACCATGGGAAAAGAAGGCGTAAAGCTCATCTCGCAGACCTTTTCCTCCCCAAGCACTACCTGTCTGTACTCCCTGTCACCGTTATTTACAGTGATTTCCTCTCTTGCAAGAAGACTCAATCCACATGCCGCGATGCCGCAGACACCCCAGACGCAGAGCAGGCGGACACTCTGACGCAAATCCTGCCGGCTCCCGTCTCCCACAGCCCCTACCAGAATCGCCAGCACGGCAAGCACCGCAATCCCATAAATGCGATATGTGAAAAAGTGATGTCCCGCTGTGTGGTTTGCCAGCGCAAAATACCAGACCACAGACGATGTACCCGCCAGTGCCAGCGCTTTGCCTTTGACATTGCTCCTGACGCCCATTTTAAACGTCCACACTACGATAACAAGAAGCCATGCCGCCAGAAGCAGTACAAAAAGCTTGTACTCATAATGCTTCCAGTTCACATAGAGCGCTTCCAGCCTGTCCGAAAATCCAAAGGGCTCCGCCTCCACGGCTTCCACTCCCAGCCGAAATCCCACCTCATAAAAGGCACTCTGGAAAATATTGCGCCCCAGAATCAGACTTCCCAGACAGAATTTGCCAAGCCACATGCCGGCATAGCCCAGAATCCACCACAATCCCGTGCAAACCACCTGTTTTATATAATACAGCTCTCCCTTGTCCGCCTCCTGAAGCAGAAGCCACCAGACGACAGGTACGCCCCATGTATACAAAGGATAGGTCAAAAGATCAAAATAGCTTGTCAGCATTCCCACCGCCAGAAAGAGCCAATACAGCTTCATGCCTGTCACATTCCGCGCCCGGTCCCCCCGGACCAGATACAGAAGACACCCTGCCGCAATATAAAAGACCCAGCTGTACTGCAGGGAAAAAGGCATAGCCATAGGCATCAGCAGAAAATAGGACGTCAGCAAAAGCAGCGCATAAGGCATGCCCTTCTTTCGCCACAGCGCCAGACACAGCAAAAACACAAGCAGAAGTTGTCCCATGCTGTTGAGCACGCGAATCTCCCCATAGTCAAAAAGCGCCAGAAGCGGACGTAAGACAGCCACATACCCGTGCCAGTAATAATCATATTGGTTCATATCCATGGCAGCCCGCAGCACATTGACCTCATCCGGCTCCAGTGCAGTCTGCAGCATGATTGTGTCCGTGCTGCCGTCCAGCACTCCCGGCAGAAGGGAATGAAAATAGGTATCCAGAGACGCGCTCACAATCGGAATCGCCGGATACCATCCCTCTTTCTCTATGATAGCATAAGACGCAGACTGATTGGTCTCGTTCACGGGAACCAGAAAGGCCAGCGAGAGCAGCACAGCCCCCGCCAGCACACCTGCCAGCACAATCCCTGCGGTTTTGAACATCTTTCCAATCATCTGCATAGTTTCCTCTGTTTTCTCCTGATTCAAATTAAATAACATCCGTGTTTAAACTGAAAATCTCTCTCTCAGCTTCTGCAGTGCCCGCTTCTCGATTCTGGACACATAGCTTCTGGAAATGCCCAATGCGGCGCCGATCTCATTCTGGGTGATGGCCTTGCGGCCTCCGAGACCATATCGCAGCAAAATAATCTCCCGCTCTCTGTCTGTCAGACATTCGTCCAAAAAAATAAAAAGCCTGCGGATATTGTTCTGCAGCTCCATACACTCCACCGCATCCACCTGCTGCTGTTCGATGACATCCACCAGGCGTATCTCATTGCCCTCTTTATCCTGGCCGATAGGTTCAAACAGCGAAACCTCTCTGGAGGTCTTTTTCTTGGCGCGCAGCAACATCAAAAGTTCATTATCTATACAACGGCAGGCATATGTGGCAAGCCTGCCCTTTCCTGCATCAAAGGTGTCCACCGCCTTGATCAGACCGATACAGCCGATGGATATCAGATCCTCCATGTCCTCGTCCACGTTTTGATATTTCTTAGCCACATGAGCCACCAGCCTGAGATTGCGCTCTATCAGAATGTCCTTTGCCTTTCTGGCCTCCTCGCTGCTGCCCTCTCTGAGCAGGCGTACATAATAAGCTTCCTCTCCCGGGGTCAGTGGTTTTTGAAAGGTTTGCAAGGGCGTGCCTCCGTGGTTATTCCTTCACAATAGTTTATGTGAAAGAAGCCCCGACAGTGCCTGGCACACTAAATTATAAGAATTTTGCCATCACATAATTGCTGACATCCACACCCCGTTTCGTCAAAATCAGACTGTCGCCCCTTCTCTCCAGAAGCCCTTCCTCCATGCTCTCCCGGATATGGTTCCCATATATATGCTCCGCGGAAATTCCATACTGTCTTTCAAACTCTCCCAAGTCCACGCCATCCGCCATGCGCAGCCCCAGAAACATGGTCTCCGCCATCTGCTCCCGCCGCTCCAGCTTCTGCTCTTCGACATGGCTGTCCGGTGACAATTCCAGATAGCGTTCCATGGAATCCGTATTCTGAAACCTCACATTTTGATACAGGGAAGCGGCTCCCAGACCAAAACCGAGGTAATTTTGCCGTGTCCAATACCCGCAATTATGCCTGCATCTGAAGCCTTTTCTTGCATAATTTGATATTTCATAGTGCTCATACCCGGATTTTTGCAGGATTTCCGTCGTTTTCCAATACATTTCCCGCTCCATGTCCTCATCCGGCAGGACAAGCCGCCCCTTTTCCTGCATTTGATAAAAAGGCGTCCCCTCCTCCACGATCAGGCTGTAGACGGAAATATGTTCCGGCGCGGGCTTCAAATCCAGCACTCGGTATAAACTTTCCTCCCAATCGGCCATGGACTGTCCGGGCAGGGCACTGATCAAATCCACATTGATATTGACAAATCCCGCTTCTCTGGCCCATGCATATGCCTCCAGAAACTGTTGGAAGGTATGGATTCTGCCAATGCGTGCAAGCTCCTCATCCCGGGCGGACTGACAGCCGATGCTCAGACGATTGACGCCGGCCTCCCGATAAATCCGCAGGCTCTCCGCCGACACGGTTCCGGGATTGACCTCCATGCTGATTTCCGCATCCTCCGCCAATGTATAGCAGGCCCGCAATTCCTCCATCAGCCGCACAATCCACGCCGCATCCACCACAGATGGCGTTCCCCCGCCAAAAAAGACACTTACCACCAGATCCTCCGCCCTGCTGCCCCGGATTTCCCGAAGCAGAGCCTCCATGTAGGCGCGCTGCACCTGCCCGTCTGCAGGCGCAGACAGAAAATCGCAGTAATTACATTTCCGAACACAGAAGGGGATATGGATATACAGCTCCAGCTCCCCTCTGCTCTCACTTTTTGTCATCCAGCTTCAAGACGCTCATAAACGCCTTCTGGGGAATCTCTACATTCCCGATCTGACGCATGCGCTTCTTACCCTCTTTCTGCTTCTCCAGAAGCTTTTTCTTACGCGTGATATCACCGCCGTAGCACTTTGCCAGCACATCCTTCCTCATGGCCTTCACGGTCTCGCGGGCGATGATCTTGCCCCCCACGGCGGCCTGAATGGGAATCTCGAAGAGATGTCTGGGAATCTCGTCCTTGAGCTTCTCACACATCTTCCTGCCCCGCTCATAGGCGGAGTCCGCATGGACGATAAAGGAAAGCGCGTCCACCTCCTCGCGATTGATGAGGATGTCCAACTTTACAAGCCGTGACTCCTCATATCCCTTGATATCATAGTCAAATGATGCATAGCCTCTGGAACGGGATTTTAACGCGTCGAAGAAATCATATATGATCTCATTCAGAGGCAGCTCGTATTTTAACAGCGCTCTGGTCCCCTCAATGTATTCCATGCCCAGATACCGCCCCCTGCGCTCCTGACACAGCTCCATAATCGAGCCGATATACTCGCTGGTCACCATGATCTCCGCACTGACTACGGGCTCCTCCATGAACTCAATCTCCGAAGGGTCCGGCAGATTAGAGGGATTGGTTAGCTCGATAACCTCTCCGTTTGTCTTATGCACCTTGTAGACAACACCGGGGGCCGTAGTCACCAGATCCAGATTGTATTCCCGCTCCAGCCTCTCCTGAATGATCTCCAGATGAAGCAGACCCAAAAAACCGCAGCGGAAACCAAACCCCAGCGCCACAGATGTCTCCGGCTCATAATTCAGAGAGGCGTCGTTCAACTGAAGCTTTTCCAGCGCATCCCGCAGATCCGGGTATTTGGCCCCGTCCGCCAGATACATGCCGCAATACACCATGGACTGCACCTTCTTATAGCCGGGCAGCGGCGCGGCACAGGGACGGTCATTATCCGTCACCGTATCGCCCACGGCAGTGTCTTTCACATTCTTGATGGAAGCCGTGATATAGCCCACCATGCCGGCGGACAGCTCCTCACAGGGAATAAACCGGCCCGCGCCGAAATATCCCACCTCCACCACCTCTTCCACGGCCCCGGTGGCCATCATGCGGATGGAGGTACCTTTTTTTACCGTGCCCTCCACAATGCGGCAGAAAATGATGACGCCTTTGTATGCGTCATACAGCGAGTCAAAAATCAGCGCCTGCAAGGGATTCTCCGGGCTCCCTCCCGGCGCAGGAATCTTAGTTACGATCTGCTCCAGCACATCCTCGATATTCAGGCCGTTCTTGGCCGAAATCAGCGGCGCGTCCTGAGCCTCTATGCCGATGACGTCCTCAATCTCCTCGATGACACGCTCAGGCTCCGCGCTGGGAAGGTCGATTTTATTGATTACGGGAAATACGTCCAGATTGTGATCCAGCGCCAGATATACATTTGCCAGAGTCTGCGCCTCGATGCCCTGGGCGGCATCCACCACAAGAATGGCGCCGTCGCAGGCAGCCAGCGAGCGGCTGACCTCATAGTTAAAGTCCACATGTCCCGGCGTATCTATCAGATTAAAGATATACTCCTCTCCGTCCTTCGCCTTATATACCGTCCGCACGGCCTGTGCCTTGATGGTGATGCCGCGCTCTCTCTCCAAGTCCATATTGTCGAGAACCTGCGCCTGCATCTCCCGGCTGGTGAGCAGCCCTGTCTTCTCGATAATCCGGTCCGCCAGAGTGGATTTGCCGTGATCTATATGTGCAACAATACAAAAATTGCGTATTTTAGTTTGATCTGTTTTGCTCTGCTCATTTAAAGCCATGTATATTCCTCATCTTTCCTCAGGCATTAACCACTTCTCATTATAAGGAAAAAAACTTCATCCGTCAATTTATTTCCCACTGAGCACCATGTCCAGCACATGAGCCAGCGGATCGCAGGCATTCATGGCCTCCTCCACCGTATTGTTCTGAGCGCCCAGCTCCACCAGCAGCGTTCTGGGCCGCAGATGCATATTATACCGATATCCCTTCAGATAAATCTTTCGGGTAAGCCCCGGATAATACTCGGCGCATTTTAGCTGCATCTGGAAGGCAAACGCCAGATTCCCCTTGATATTATCATTCTTCAGATATGAGATATCGCCGGATTTTTTCGTGCGGGATAATCCGTTAAAAAACATGAAGCGCGCCGTGGGCCTGCCGTCCAGATTCATTACCAGCCTAGTCTCCTCGGCCATCTGATCCCGATGCAAGTCGATCACCACCTGTATGGACGGGTATTCCTTGAGAATCGACTCCAGAGCCGGCAGCGACTTTCCGTAGGCGTCATCTCTGGTGTCCACATCATACTGCCCTGTGTGGTGCATCACCGTATACCCGTACTCCTCCCGCAGGATCTGAGCCAGATGCTCCCCCACACCCACAATGGTAGTCCCTGTATTTCCCGGCACGGAATCCGCAAAGGCCTCCTGGGAATGTGTGTGGTAAATCAATATCTGCGGCTCTCCTTCGTTCTTCTCCAGGGTCATGTTCTGACCCAGCAAAGCGTCCAGATTCAGTTGATCACTTCCCGCCATAGTATTGGCATCTATCGTATAAAAGGTCTTTACCAGCGTCTCGTAATCCGCAAATTCTTCCCGGTTCAATTGCAGCTTCTGTTCATGGGGCACAAATTTTGCGGCCGCCAGATAGGCCAGTTGGTTCTCCTCCTGCAAAAGTGCCTGCCAGTCCGCCTCTGTGAGCGGCTGTGACGGCTCCGCCGCAGGGTTTTTCGTCCCTGTGTTCTCTCCCCTCTCTCTGTCCGTGAGCTCCTCATAAGTCATCACTTTGGAATGTCCGTCATCCTCCCGAATCACCCGCTCCTGTCCATCCTGCCCCCTCTCTCTCAAAGCTCTTCCATAGAGCGGGAGAATAGTCTGCATCTGCGTGTGTACCACCCACTCCTCGCAGCTCTCCCCGGAAAATGCAGCCACCCCGGGCAGAAACCGGGCATAGACGGCATCCGCCACCTCTCCGGCAAGCTCCTGTCGAAACGCTGCGGGCAAAGGCGTCTGCATCTTAGAGGCATCGCTCTTAAGCGCCATCCCTGCCAAAAACAAAAGAGCAAATCCCGCCATCCATTTGCCGAATCCGCCCTTTGCCATCCCCCCATACACTGTGTTTCTGCGCCACATCCAAAAGATATCCTTTTGTTTCTCCCTTCAGTATATGAGCCTGTCAGCCGCCACAGACTATATTATTTTTTTCCATGGCAATATTGATACCCTCGGACAAGGTAAAGCTCACCCTTTTTATCACCGCGTCGATGTCTTTTCCTGTCATATACATATTGTTCAGCTCCGCAAAGGCGAGCCTACTGTCAAATTTTTTATCGATATCCTCATCCATCCATTTCTTCAGGGCGTCCCCCACAATAGTGGCCGCATCCACCACCGTGGGAACCCCCACCGCAATCACCGGAATCCCGAGCTCCTCCTCCGTCAGGGCATTGCGGTGATTCCCCACACCCGAACCCGGCTGAATGCCCGTGTTGGTGATCTGTATGGTGCGGTTTAAGCGCTTGATGCTCCGGGCCGCCAGCGCGTCGATGACGATCAGCACATCGGGCTGTGTCTCCGCCACCACACCCTTCACAATCTCCGCCGTCTCCATGCCGGTCTTTGCCATCACTCCCGGCTCCATGCTGCTCACGAGATTCATCCTGCTGCAGTTGTAGGCGGCTTTTCCATATTCCTTTACCACATGCCTTGTAATAAAAAGGTTATCCACCACCTGGGGGCCCAGAGCGTCGGCCGTCACCTCTCTGTTACCCAGTCCTACCACCAGCACCGACAGCTCCTGATCCCCTCCCGGAATCAAATCCAAAAGCTCCTTTGCCAGACAATCGGAAATCTCCCGATGATAATCCTCGTCGGGCTCCACCAGCGCCGGCGCCTCCATGGTGACATAAGTCCCAATCGGCTTTCCCATGGCCTTGGCCGCATTTTTTGTATCGATCATCACTTTCGTGACCTGAATATCCTCATCCTCCAGATAATATTCCTCCACACGCACCCCGCGCAATTCACTGTCGGCCTCGCTGATACTCTCTCTGACCTCCAGCGCCAAATCCGTTCTGACCTGAAAATTCCCCATGCCACATTCCCCCTACGTCCTGTTTTCCCATTCATTTACGGAATTTTTTTATATTTTTTGCAAATTACAGGAAAATATGTATTGACAAATTCTCGGGAATTTACTACACTACAATAGTATGTTTACCTTAGTCTTCCGTGTCTGGCTATAGTGAAACATTTTCAAAAAAATTATTGATACTGCATAAAGATGGAGGTGTACGACTTGGCTAACATTAAATCCGCAAAGAAGAGAATCTTGGTAACCCGCACCAGAACAGATAGAAACAAAGCCATCCGTTCCGGCGTAAAGACCGCTATCAAGAAGGTATACGCTGCAATCGAGTCCGGTGACAAGGCTGCGGCTCAGACCGAGCTCAAGAACGCTGTAAAGGTCATCGAGATGGCCGGCAGCAAGGGCGTTTATCACAAGAACAATGTTGCCCGCAAAGTGGCTCGCGTGAGCAAGGCTGTCAACGGAATGGCTTAAATCCGATTTCAAACGGCACAAAGCAAAAGCACCCATACCGTCATGTGGGTGCTTTTTTTGTTGCTTTTTACTTCTCAGCGCCGTCTTCCGCCGCCTCCATGGCTGTGACCGCCGCTGCTGGTATGGTGGCCGTGACTGCCGCCCCCGCTGTGGCTGCGACTGCCTCCGCCGCCTCCGCCTCCGCTGCTGGATTCAATGCGATGGCTCGTCACACTCTTGCGCAGGAATTCATCGGATCTGGAACGCACTGCCGGTACGCCGCCCTCCACATAGGTACTCGCCAATGTGGTGTCCTTTGCCTTAATCTGCGTCAGATTCTTCACAAAATAACATACTGCCACGATAGTGGAGATTACCAGCGCCCCCAGCAAACCTGAGTAAGTATCATTCTCCCCGTAGCCCCGCGAGGTGGCACCATATCTGCCGAAGTCTCTCAGACGCGTGACCGCCGCGAGATAGGCCCTGTAGGGATTGCTGTCTATGTACTCGTACATCTCGTCGAGAACCTGGTTCTCCTCCCATCTGCCGATGATATCTTCCATCTTTCCGCTGGTGGACAGCCAGGAACCTTTCTGGCTGCCGCCCGCATCCTCATACCAGTTATCCAACAAAAGCGCTCCATCGCCATATGCCTTGTTCCAGCCATACTTTCCATCGTCATAAAAATCATCCGCATAATTCATCATATTCCATTCCCAAGTAGAATCAGATACTCCCATGGGCTCATTGAGCGTCACGATGATGATGTCCGCATGGCTCTGCTTCTCAGCCTCGGCAATCGCGGCGCGCAGCTCCTCTTCCTCCCTGTCGGTGAGCACATCCGCATAGTCGTAGACACGCTCCTGGGGAGACACCGTGTTTAGTCTGGGAAGATTGCTCTGCATTGTTTTGAATAACACTGTCCCCAGAAGCAAGACCACGACAATCCCCGTTATAATAAACCATATCATGAAATATCTCAGATACTTCCTTATGGCCTCTTTCCTGATTTCCTTATCCATCCGACCTCTCCTTCTCTGTCATGCCCTTTTGCCGGTAATACATATGCTCAGCGCCGCCTTCCGCCGCCTCCGTGACTGTGTCCACCGCCGGAACCTCCGCTTTTGCCGCTGGAACTACCACTGCGCACACTGGAACTACTGCTGCGCACACTGCCGGAGCTTCGTGTAGTACTGCTGGAACTTCCACTGCTGCCAGTACGGCGGCCGCCGCTGATATGGTGGCCATAACTTCCCCCACCCCGGGTATTACTGCTCACACTGCTGCGATTAGCACTGCCGGTGCTGTGGCTACTGCTACTGCTGCTATGGTTACTGCTGCGCATACTGCTGGAACTGCTGAAGCTGCTGCCGCCCGTATTAGTGACCCTTCTCGTACTGTTGGAACTGTTGTCATTATCAGACCGAATCTGATAACTCACTACATTTTTACGTATAAAACTGTCTGAGCTGGAACGCAGAACCGGTACCCCGCCCTTCACATAGGTACTTGCAACTGTGGTATCGCTCCCCTTTGACGGCTTTAAATGAACCCTCGCATAAATCAGTGCAATTATAAGAGGAATAATAAAAATAATGAAACAGATTTCCAGATGATTTTCCAGATATCCCCCAAAATCCTTTGTGTTTTCATCAATTTCAAACGCAGCAAAACAAGCGACGGCAGCCCAGTAGGCCTTATAAGGGTTTCTGTCTATATACTCATACATGGCATCCAGAATCTCGCCCTCTTCCTCCGCTCCAATCCGATATTCCATCCTACCGCTGGTGGACAGCCAGGAACCCTTTTGACTGCCATCTGTATCCTCATACCAGTTGTCCAACAGAAGCACTCCGTCGCCATACGCTTTATTCCAGCCATATTTCCCATTGTCATAAAAATCATCCGCGTAGTTCATCATATTCCATTCCCAATCGGAATCGGATACTCCCATGGGCTCATCCAGCGTCACAATAACGATATCTATACAACATTTTTTCTCGTACTTAGCGATTTGTTTGCGCAGTGCGTTCTCTTCTCTGTCACTAAGAACATCCGCATAGTCATAGACCCGCTCCTCTGGTGCCTTTGTATTTGTTCTGGGATGCCTCCGCTCTGTCGTGTCTGTCAGAATATATCCCAGACTCACCACAGCCAGAATTCCCGTCACGATAAACCATACCCTGAAATACCTTATATACTGCCACAGAGCTCTTTTAACTGCTGTCTTATCCATTTATATCTCCCGCGCCCCACTATAACAACAGTTGTGCCCACATAGTCACACCCGCCAGAATGGCTGTGAGGCATGCCCACAGCGTTCCGGTATATATCCAGACCTTCCCTGCCGAGATTGGAACCGTCCCAACAATCTTGCCCGTCTGACCGTTTACATAAAAAGGATATTCCTGACCCTTATAACGATAGAGATACTTCCAGACAGGGAGTAACCCATAGGTCTGCCTGGCATCCTGCACGCGGACGTCATTGCGCTGCTGGCGCACGCTGCTGTAACCGCCAACCTGTGCTTTCGTCAGGCTTCCGGTATCCTCCATCATTTTCTTCCTTGCCCTGCTCTCTATCTGATTTGCGCCCATATTGTACTTTTCCGCATAAAATCCCGACATATACCGCGGTTCAAACGCTATTAGCTGCTTATAGTCATAGGGCTCCATCAAATCCATCACATCGTCCGGCATATCCACAGAAGCATCCACAGGAATATCCCGAAAGTTGATATCCACATTGCGGCGCACATCGTAATAAGAGGTCTCCGTATATCTCATATTACCGCTGGTCCAGCTTCTCACCTTTGTTCCTTCTGCCTGATAATCCACATTGACATCATAATCATAAAACCAGAAGGGCACATAGGTCCCTTGCATACTGTTCAGACGCACCTCGGAGAGAAAATCTATTGGGGCAAACACACTCTTTTCAAATTTATCGCGCAGCGTCTTTTTACAGGTCTCCTTGCCCAGTTTAAAAGGAATTATTTTCCCCGGCAGATATTCCCCCTCCACGCGCTCATCCAGAATCACATAATTGCTGCAATAGGGACACTGTGTGGCCGCAGTGTGATCTTTCAGCGGTATCTCACCGCCGCAATCAGGGCAGATATGCATATCGCCGCTGGTGGAACGCTGAAGCTCCTCACTCTCTTCGCTCTCACAGTACGGACAAAACATCTTATGCTTCTCAGGGCTGTACACCACATTTCCGCCACAGTTCCGACATTTAAAAATCATACTGAACCCCTTCCTTTTTCCTATGAAACAGCCGGAGAAGTCTGGCTGTACCCCTCCGGCTGTTTCTTATGTTAATTTTGTCAATTCAAATTGCATATTCTTACTGCATATCCACCACAATATGTCTGGGCTGTCCAGTGATCATAATCGGTGTCAGCTCTGCCTGAATCAGCGGCTTGATATAATTTACCATCTCCTTGGATACAAAGGTTCCGTCCTCGGTAATCCATTCCAAGGGCACCTTCTTCTCCACATTTGCGATCTTATGTACATCGTAAAGCCCTGTGGTGCAGATATAGGGATCGCTGGATTCTCTCTTCAGAGTAACCATCATACCGGTCTCGCCGTCGAAAGCAGCTTTCACTGCGGAACCGCCCACCTGATAAGCCTCGGTGATGTCTACGCGAGAGGTCAGATGACCTGCGCAGCGCTGCATGGTCGAGAGCTCGATTGCTCTGGACTTGCAGCCGAACTTTTCGCTCACCAGATCTGCCAGATACTTTGCAGTACCGGACAACTGCTTGTGACCGAAAGCATCCACATACTCGTTATGATCGCCATGCTCGAATACATACTTGCCGTCTGCGGTCTTGATACCCTCGGATACTGCAACGACAACGGCGTCTCTGGTCTCCAGAAGCTTTCCGATCTTAGCGATAAACTTATCGATGTCAAATGCAACCTCCGGCAGATAAATGCCATCCACACCCTCACAGTCCTCGCAGGTTGCCAGCGCAGCCGCGCCTGTGAGCCATCCTGCATTACGTCCCATGATCTCGATGATTGTCACATTCTTGATATCATATACCAGACCGTCACGGATAATCTCCTTGGTCACGGATGCTATGTACTTTGCAGCGCTGCCGTAACCGGGTGTGTGATCCGTCACCTCAAGGTCATTGTCAATCGTCTTGGGTACGCCGATAAAGCGAATCGGGCTGTCAATCTCCACCGCATAGTCAGACAGCTTTTTGATGGTATCCATGGAATCGTTTCCGCCTATATAAAAGAATGCAGAAATCTCATATTTCCCAAGCAGAGCAAAAATTTTCTCGTACAATGCCCTGTCTGCATCTATCTCGGGCAGCTTAAAACGGCAGGAACCCAAAAATGCGGAGGGTGTTCTCTTCAAAAGCTCCAAATCCAAATCGGATTTGATCTTCTCATCCATATCCACAATCTTCTCCTCCAGAAAACCGTGAATACCATGGCGCATACCATAAACCTTGTCTGCCCCCAGATCCTTGGCCGTCTTATAGACGCCCGCCAGAGATGAATTAATCACGGCGGTAGGTCCGCCAGACTGCCCCACAATTACATTTCCTAACATAAATACCTCCTTCTCCCATAACAATGAGTCAAAACAATTGTTTTGCTATCGGTTGTCTTATTTTAACATAAAATCAAAAGACATACAAGTTTGAAAGTGCCTTTCAGACACTACTCTTTCAAATATTATTTTCATTCATCTCCCGCAGATACTGTTCCACCTCGGGACGCAGCTTTAAGAAAGCGCCTGCCACCGCAGGATCAAAATGAGACCCCACAGATTCCTCGATAATGGCATAGGCCTTCTCCAACGGCATAGACGCCTTGTAACAACGCTTGGAGATCAGCGCGTCAAACACGTCCGCCACCGCCATGATCCTTGCACACAGAGGTATCTCCTCCCCCGCAAGGCCCTCGGGATAGCCGGAGCCATCCCATTTCTCATGGTGATACTTGGCCACATCATGAGCCATCTCAATATATTCTCTCTCCTCAATGCCGCCCATGACCTCGTATATGATCTCTCCGCCCTCCGCGGCGTGGCTTTTCATAATATCAAATTCCTCTGCGGAAAGTTTTCCCGGCTTCTTCAAAATCCCGTCGGGAACCTTAATCTTGCCGATGTCATGCAGCGGCGCCGCCTTCCACAGATTCTCCAGGAAAGTCTCGTCAACCTGCTCCCGATAAACGCCCTCCGCGGCCAGCTCCCTTGCAATTTTATCAACAAACCAGCTGGTGCGCTTTACATGCTCCCCCGTGTCCTCATCCCGGCCCTCGATGAGATTAGCCATACCCACAATAGTATTGTACTGAAGCTCCATCACGCGCTGCTGGTGGTTCTTTAACTCCTCCGCCTGCTGATCCACGATGGACTTCCCCCGGCGGGACACAACACCGATACAGACTGCCAGAATAAAACCCACTACTCCGAGACAGACCACAGCGGCAAGACGCGCCGCATAAAGACCTTCCTCCATCTCCGTGGCAGCCGTCTCCCCTTTCTCCTCCAGTTTCCCGTTGATCTCCGTCAGAGTCTCGTTGACATCGTCAAAATAGGGATTGAGCTTCATACCCACATAATACTGCGCGGACTGCTTGGAGCCGCTTCTGCTCAAGTCCAGCACCACATCCGTGTTGGACTTAAAACCCACATGCTGCTTGACAATCGTGTGCAGCATGGCAGCGTCTGTGTCATCGCCCAGATTTTCTTCCAACTCCTCAAAGAGCTCCGACATCTCCTCCAAAAGCTCTGCGATACGCTCTTCATACTGAGGATATGCAGAATCCTCCTCGTTGACAATATGCTGCCACACCAGCGATTCCGTCTGATAGATATCCTCGCTGATATTGGACATGGTCTTCTGATTCCGCACACTCCTGCGGATATTTTCCTCATATTGTTTTGAAATGGAATTGATATTACTCATCAGCAGCACAATGCCCAGCATACATGCCACTGATGCAATAATCATTGAAACAAGGATATGAAGGGTCATCTTCCGCATATCCAAACCTCCTGCCCTGCCCGCTCACAAACGCAGACAGTTTCCATGCTACTGCTCCGGCTGCGAAGCTTCCTCCACCAATTCATCCAAAAGCTCCTGCAAATCTCTGCCGTCGGGATTGCCCGACGCCATAATTGTACCAAAAATCGTAGCCGGTGTCCAGAAAGGACTGGCAATGGACTGTCTGACGGAATAAGGCGCCTGATCTCTGAGAGCTGTCACCGCAGGAGACTCCTGTACCTCCGCCGCCTGCGCCGCCCGCACATTGGAAGGACCCTCTCCTGTGACGCGGAAGCGTTTCAACTGATTCTCCTCGTCTGTGATATACTCCGCAAACTTTACGGCCCACTCCGGTTCCTGTGTGGAGGCTTTCACCCCCACCAGCTTATAGCCTGCAAAGCTGGCCATCTGCACCTGTCCGCCCTTTAATGTATAGGTAGGGAGCTTCACCGCCCGGTAATTGTCGCCCCACTGTTTCTTTACAAACTCAGCATTCCAGGGACCGTTTACTCCGGCAATCACCTCTCCGGTCTCGATTCCATTGCGGAAGCCCTCATCATTGGTGTTTAAGAAGGCATCACTTGCAGCGACAGAAAGCATGGCCTCCGCCACATCCACACCCGTATAAGTGCCCGATGTGCTATTCCAGTCACAGATATTGTGATTTCCATCCTCCGCCAGACAAATCTGCATGCCCGCTCCGCCGAAGAAAGAATAGATGTACCATCCGCTGGTCCAGTCCATGGACACGGACTTGCCCGCCTGCTCCGCCACCCGAAGCATACCGTCAAGAGTCTCCACATCGGCAGGCGTAAAATACTCCGCATTATAATACATAAAATAACCGTTGCTGGCCGTGAGCGGATATGCATAGAGCACACCATCACCGGAGGACGCCGCAACGATAGCCGTGCTGTCCGCTCCGCCGTTTGCCTCGATGATTTGATCTTTCCCCTGCTCCACGGGCATCAAAACCCCCGCGTTGACAAGACGCATGGTCTGGTCTCCCGCAAACGAAAACACATCCGCCAACTGTTCGGGATTGCTCACCGCATTGTCAGCCACCGTATCCTCGTCTTCCACGCGCAGCACGATCTCAATCTCCGCCTCCTTTGCATGAAGCTGTATGAATTCATCCGCCATCTCCCGCAACATCTCCTGGCTGGCTTCCGACCCCCAGACCGTCAGCTTCACCTGTTTCTTCCTGCCGCATCCGCAGGTTCCCATCAACATTGCTGCTACCAGCAGCAATGCCACAATCCTGTATTTTCTCATCCTATACCTATCTGTGCGCTGCGGCGCACTCTTGCCCAACAGAAAGCATTCTGTTGTCATGAATCAATAGTTGAATACACATTTTTATTCAACATTTCCCGTTCATGTTTTTTATAATTCTATTAAGTTCTATTATATGAGATTATCAAACAATGTCAATCCTAACACGCGCGCCAGAGCATTCTGCCTCCCGCAAACTCATGCTGTACCCTTCCCTCCTGGCACAGATAGGACAGATAAGACTTCACCGTACTTCCTACCAGCACATACTGATTTGTATTCATAGTCAGGGCATAGCGCTCAAAAACCGCCGCCAGGATTTTCTCAAAACCCGCTCCGTCCCCGCAGCAATCCCGAACCGTCTCCATAATTTCCTGTACCTTCCCGATATTCAGCGCAAGCAGAAGCCCCAAATCCTCAGTGGCCTCACAGTGCGACGGTATAAATAGCTTTCCCTGCAGCCCGCCCAGCCGCTGAAGTGTGTCCAGATGCGCCCTCACATCATATAAAAAGAACAGATGATATTTTTGAATAGTCTCCGCACTGCACAGCGCGTCCGCCAGAAACACCACTCCATCAGGAGTCCTGACACCTATCATGTCAAAGGAATGCCCGCCCAGCGGGAAATATTCCAGTCCTCCGGGCAGACCATCCGCCATGTCCCTCACCCGGGATTCCTTCGCCATGAGGAACTTGTTCCGCAAATCCCCAAAGGGATATCCGCCATACAGAAACGCGGGCTCCAACTCCGGATATTCCACAAAACAGCGCTCCACACCAGGCGCATAAATCTCACAGCCTGTCCGCTCCTGTATCAGCCTGTTTCCGCCGATGTGATCCGCATGGGAATGAGTGTTGATGATCCCCTGCACCTTAAATCCCTGTCCCTCCACCAGCTTCAGGATCTTTTTGCCCGCATCCTTGTCGTTTCCCGAGTCAATGAGGATTACATTCTCCTCATCCACCCGGTAAATGCCGATATTGGTGGGATTCTTGATATAATATGTTCTGTCGCCTACCTGAATCAATTCCATCGCTTATTCTCCAACTTATCCTTGTTTTCGTTTTTTATCTGAATCAATACTGTAAATCAATCAGATTATATTGTTTATACTATACAAAATACCATACACACCTTAACAAATAAAGCAAAACCTACTATTTCTTTCCAATTTCTCTTTCTTACAGTCGCCCCACCCGTAAAGCGGGTGGCTTCATTCAGACCTACGGTACTGACATAATACCCTTCCGACCAAAAGTGACGGTTCCCAAACTTATACTTCAGGTTTGCATGTCTGTCGAACATCATCAGCGCACTTTTCCCTTTCAGATATCCCATGAAAGACGATACATTGATCTTTGGCGGTATACTCACAAGCATGTGTACATGATCGGGCATAAGATGTCTTTCCAGAATCTCCACTCCCTTATAACTGCACAGCTGCTTCAAAATGTCACGCAGATCTGTTTTATATTGATTATAGACAATTTTTCGTCTATACGTTGGAGTTAACTAAAAACGACTGGGAATCCGATTCTTCATCCCAGCCGTTTGTTCCGCCTTTGCAATCCTTTTTCAGATTTCCCATTCAGGATTCCAGTGAGGAAAGAAACTCCTCAATGCTTTCCGCTTTCGCCGCCAACTTAACCCATGCGCGCAGGATTGTTTCATCCTCTTGTGTGGTGATCTGCTCTTTCAAAGAGGATGGGATGTCGCCTAAATCGCCGAGAATATCTAAAATGGAATCGATTTTTCCCCGAGTGATACCTTCAGCAATTCCTTCTCTCCGTATCCGCTGCTCAATCTCAAAACTTTTCATATAGGTCAACCCCACCTTTCTGTCTCGCTTCACTGCAGTCACCATCTCATGCAGTCTCTGCAAGTCCTCCGTCTTTGCGTTCTCCTCAGACGTGTGTTCCATGTAGTACAGAAGTTCCCTTAAGTCCTCCGGTGGATTCCCTTCTGTCCCCTTCGTATAAAGAAAGATCGTTCTCGCCCCGTCCTCATACGGTAGTTCCGGCATCTCAATACAGCCATTCTTGATGGTATAGACCATCCGGTCCGCTCCGAACGGGTCATAGGTCATGATAAAAATCACAAACACATTCCGCAGAACGCCGTATTCCTCTCCAATCTTTAAACTTCCCGCATCCAGCTTCGCATGGTAAAAGCGCGCCCTCTTCGGAAGGGCGGTCACATCCTCTTTCCTGCGGTTGTTGTCCGGCTCCAAGTCAAAAAGTTCTCCGTCTTCCTCGTCAAGATACACGTCCATACGAATCCCGTGTCTGTCCGTGTCCTCCCCCTGCATGAAACG
>JAIDDH010000131.1 GCA_029055435.1 Acetatifactor sp. | reverse complement strand
CCGTTAAAGGTAAACGATCTTATCAGCACGGTGAACATGATGGCGGACAATATCGTGAGCCGCCGCAGGAGACAGCATTTGAAGGCCAGGACGCGCAGTGCGGAGGAGGATGCTCTCATCCGCGCAGCAAAAGAGCTTTTGATGGCGAGAAATCATATGGATGAGGAGGAGGCGCACCGTTATCTGCAGAAATGTAGTATGGACAGCGGTACGAATCTGGTTGAGACAGCGCAGATGGTGCTGGCTATGATGAAATTTTAGAGGAGACAGATGAGATGAAATTTACAAAAATGCAGGGCTGCGGCAATGACTATGTCTATGTCAGCGGCTTTGAGGAGAAGCTGCCCGCGGAGAAAAAGCCGGAGATTGTCAGGCAGCTGAGCGACAGGCATTTCGGCATCGGCGGAGACGGCGTCATCTTTATCAATCCGGCCAGGGAGGCGGATTTCGAGATGGAGATGTTTAACGCGGACGGCACCAGGGCGGAGATGTGCGGTAACGGCATCCGCTGCGTGGCAAAATTTGTGTATGACAAGGGACTGACCGATTCGGAGCATATCAGTATTGTCAGCGCGGGAAAGGTCAAGTATCTGGATCTGACGGTGGAGGGAAAAGACGATGTTTCCCGCGGAGCCGTGACCCGGGTGCGGGTCAATATGGGAAGCCCGATTTTGCAACCGGAACAGATACCTGTTGTGGCGGAGGGCGAACAGGCGGTGGATGAGCCGATTCTTGTGGATGACAGGGAATATCGTATGACCTGTGTGTCCATGGGAAATCCCCATGCGGTGGTCTTTATGGAGGATGTGGAAAATCTGAAAATCGAGCAGATTGGTCCGCTCTTTGAAAATCATGAGAGATTTCCGAGGCGCACCAACACGGAGTTTGTGGAGATTTTGGATCGTCAGCATGTGTTCATGCGCGTCTGGGAGCGGGGCACGGGCGAGACGCTTGCCTGCGGCACGGGATGCTGTGCCACCGCTGTGGCCTGTGTGCTGAACGGATTGACGGAAGAGAAAATAACCGTGAGACTGCTGGGCGGAGAGATTCTGATCGAATGGGATCGGGAGCAGAATCTGATTTTTATGACAGGGCCTGCGGTCACGGTGTTTGAAGGGGAGGTAGAAATCAATGTTTAAATTAAATGACAATTATCTGAAATTACCCGGGAGCTATCTTTTTTCTACGATAGGCAAAAAAGTAAACGCCTACGCGGCGGAGCATCCCGACAAAAAGATCATTCGCTTGGGGATAGGCGATGTGACCCAACCGTTAGCTCCGGCCATCATTCAGGCTCTGCATGCGGCGGTGGACGAGATGGGAAAGGCGGAGACCTTCCGCGGTTATGCCCCCGATCTGGGATATGAATTTCTGAGAAATGCCATCGCGGAGAACGATTATAAATCCCGCGGCTGTGATGTGAGCGCGGACGAGATTTTTGTGTCTGACGGTGCAAAGTGCGATTCCGGCAATATTCAGGAAATTTTCAGTCTGGACAATAAGATTGCGGTGTGCGATCCCGTGTATCCGGTATATGTGGATTCCAATGTGATGGCGGGCAGGACAGGTGTTTATGATAAAGTGAGCGAGACCTGGTCCGATGTGATTTATATGCCCTGTACTGCTGAAAACGGATTTGCGCCGGAGCTTCCCAAGCAGACGCCGGATTTGATTTATCTGTGTTTCCCCAACAATCCCACCGGTGCGACGATTACCAAGGCACAGCTTCAGGAGTGGGTGGATTACGCAAATAAGGTGGGGGCCGTCATCATCTATGACGCCGCCTATGAGGCCTATATTTCGGAGGAGGATGTGCCCCATAGCATATATGAGTGCGAGGGTGCGAGAACCTGTGCCATCGAGCTTCGTTCATTCTCGAAAAATGCGGGATTTACCGGCGTGCGCCTGGGCTTTACCGTGGTGCCCAAGGAATTAAAATGCGGTGATGTGGCGCTTCATTCGCTCTGGGCGAGACGTCATGGCACCAAGTACAATGGCGCGCCCTATATCGTACAGCGCGCGGGAGAGGCCGTGTACTCTCCGGAGGGCAAGGCACAGCTCAGGGAGCAGGTGGCCTATTACATGAATAATGCCCATTATATCCTGAACGGATTGAAGGAGGCGGGCTACACTGTCTCGGGCGGCGTGAATGCGCCCTATATCTGGCTGAAAGCGCCGAAGGGCATGAGCAGCTGGGAGTTTTTTGATTATCTGTTGGAAAATGTGAATGTGGTGGGGACGCCCGGTTCGGGTTTTGGCCCCAGCGGGGAGACTTATTTCAGATTAACTGCTTTCGGCAGCTATGAGAATACAGTGGAGGCCGTTGACCGAATCAAGGGAATGTAGGAGGTATCTTTGTGAGAATCGTTATCAGTCTTTTCCTGATCATCAGTTTGTTGTGTCCGTCTCTGCCCGTCCGTGCGGCGGAGCAGTCGGCAGAACAGTCGGTAGAATGGGAACAGTCGATGGAACAGGGAGTGTCAGCAGAGCAGACGCAGGAGGCGGGACTGCTCTTAGCTCCCGCCGTGCAGGAGGAAGTCCTGCCGGATATGAGGGAAGCGGTATCTGACGATGCGGAAGACAGATATGACCGGGAGGAAGTTTTATCAGGTATCCCTTTTGCCGCGTCCGATGCATTTACCGTCACGGATATCAGGGATGATTCCGTGGCAAAGACGCTGAACACGGCGGATGGTAAGCAGGCGATTTATCTCTTCGGGGGAATCAGCACCTGCAGCAATACCCAGTCGGCTCTGCGGCTGTTGACCAAGCTGACCGCCTATGTGGATTTGAATCAAATCAATATTTTTGCATTTGATATCAAGAACAGCGACAAGACGTCTATCGTGCAGAGTCTTCAGAGTAACAGTGTCTCGGAGTCCATCCTTGTGAGCAGTACCAGTCTTTCCACAGAGGCCAACAATCTGTATCGGAGTTACTATTTTGCCGCGGTGGGCTCCGGAAATTCCTATACAATGCCGCTGATGATCTATAAGGGCACGGACGGCGAGATGTATACTCACTCTGTGGGAGCCACCGATTTTGACAGTATAATAAAGAATGTGGAGGCGGGCGGTCTGAAGACTTCCTATGAGGATGAAATCAGCCAGATATCCGTGACCTGCGATTCTCTTTATGATGAAGCCTATGAGATACTGGAGCTGGTGAATAAGGAGCGTACTGCTGAAGGGCTGGGCAAGTTGGCTATGGATAAGGATCTTCTGGACGCGGCCATGCAGAGGGCGGCTGAGTGTACGGTGTATTATAGCCACACCCGGCCTAATGGCTCCTCCTGCTTTACAGCCAATCTGTCTAAAATGAGTGCTGAGAATATTGCCATCGGTTATGTCAGCCCGGCGGCTGTGATGGAGGGGTGGATGAATTCTACCGGTCATAGGGCCAATATTTTGACGGAGGGCTTTCAGTCTATCGGTATCGGCGCAGCCTATGTGAATGGTTATTATACCTGGGTGCAGGTCTTTGGCTGGGGAGCGGCTGAGACGGGAGAAAAGCCCGCGAATGCCGCGCTCACCTATGATATTTTGCTGGATTCCACCATCTCACCGGTGATGCTTCGGGAGACAGAGACGGAAATCAGCACGGGAGAGACCTATCAGTTGAAGCCTTATGCTTTGCCTGCGGGGGAGAGTAGTGCGCGCTGGTGGTCTACGCCGGTGAATCCGACTTCCTATCTGTGGACCTGTGACAGCAATATCGCGACAGTGGATGAGGATGGTCTGATTGCGGCATTGAGAGGCGGAACCGCAAAAGTCAGCGGCACGAATGCCAAATGTAAGCTGGATGTGCTGGAGTTTTCCCTGACTGTGCAGGGCGGGACCGAACCGGTTCCGGTACAGACCGTCACCTTTGACAGCAATGGCGGCTCAGCAGTGGAAAGTGTGGAGGTGAGTCAGGGCGGTTATGTGAAAGCGCCCGCCGCGCCGGTGAGAGCTGGGTATCATTTTGCGGGCTGGTATCTGGACGGTGCACCCTATGACTTCAAAACTCCGGTTATGAAAGATATCACTCTGGTGGCGCAGTGGAGAGAATATGATGCTTTATCTGCGCCCGCAGCCAGTCTTGCCAGCGGAATGCAGGTGGAAGAGGGGACTTTGCTCCGGCTGACCCATGAGGAGTCCGGGGCGACGATTTACTATACGCTGGATGGCAGCGAGCCCACCGCGGCGAGCAGTGTTTACAGCAAGGCGATTGTGCTGCGGGAGGAGACTACTGTCAAGGCTATGGCGTCAAAGGAAGGCTTTAAAGACAGCCCTGTGGCGGTATTCCATTACACGATTGCGGAGAAGGGAAGTCTCTGGGGAGATGTGCTGCCCGAGGATATCCCGGAGGACGGCATCCCGGCGGGGATGTGGATTGCCGGAGTGCAGGATGTGGTTTATACCGGCAAGGCAATCAGGCAGGATATCCGTGTGTACGACGGCAAGACATTGCTGCAGGAGAAGCGGGATTACACGGTAACTTATAAAAACAATACCAATGCAGCGGCGGAAGATGCGGCCAAAGCGCCCACAATCATCGTAAAGGGTAAGGGCAATTACGGCGGAAAGGATATGGCGTATTTTGCCATTCTGGCGGTGGATATCAGCGAAGAAAATACCTTTGTCACAGCGGATGACCTGACTGTTGCTTCAAATGGCAAAGTACAGAAACCGACGCCGGTAGTGCTTGCAGGGGCAAAGAAATTAAAGGCAAATAAGGATTTTACGGTGGAATATCCTTCCACGGTGTCACAGGGTGGAGAGGAGACGGCTTATCGTCTGCCCGGAGTCTATGAGATTGTCGTAAAGGGAAAAGGAAATTATCGCGGAGAGCGCACAGTGAACCTGACTGTCACAGACACTGCCATCCCTATGAGCAAAGTCAGCGTGGCAGCAGTTAAGGCCGCCATCTATACCGGGAATGCTATTGAACCGGAGCTTACAGTAAAGCATGGTCAGTCGGTTCTCAGCGAGGGCGTGGACTATTGGGTCAGCTTTGAGAACAATGTGGAGGTGGGAACCGCCACGGCCATTTTGGAGGGACTCGGGAAGTACAGCGGCGTTAAGCGGGTGAGCTTCAAGATTACAGGTCAGGCCATCAGCAAGGCAACCGTAACAGGCCTGCAGGCCCTTGTCTATAACGGTGAAGAGCAGACTCTGGAGCTGGGTCTGCAGATGAAGGTCGGCGATACGCTTATCGATTTGCAGAAGGGGAAAGATTATACGGTTTCGTATCTGAATATGGAGCATGCGGGAACCGCAACAGCGATTTTTACCGGAAAGGGCGTTTACACAGGCACTTTGAAGAAAACCTTTAAAATCGGTGCCTTTGATTTGGGAGAGGATGCCGGAAAGCAATTTGTGATTGAGAGCGGTATGACAGTGTCCTATGCGAAGGGCGGCGCAATGCCAAAGCCCGAGGTGACTTTCCGTGGAACCGTTCTGACCGAGGGCAGGGATTATATTCTAAAATACAGCAATAACAAAGCGGTGGCAGATGCGGGAAGTGAGAAGGCTCCCACCGTCACTGTGGTGGGCAAGGGCGATTTCAAGGGCAGCCGGGCGGTGACTTTTGGTATCACCAAACAGGATATTGGCCGGGCCACGCTCACGGCAGCGGATAAAGTTTACCAGGATAAAGCCAATATTTATAAAACCAAGGTGACGGTCACTGATGCAGACGGCAAAAAGCTTGCGGCAAAGAAGGATTACAATGCCGATGTCGTTTATACCTATAAGGATAGGACTATCGTGAAAAATCTGCAGGGAAAGAATTCTGCGGATGCGGTGGAGATTGTCCGCGAGGCGGGTGAGACTGTGGATCAAGCGGATATTATTCCTGTGGGCACATGCATTCTCGTCACAGTTACCGCAAAGGAGGACGGCAATTATACGGGAAGTCTGACGGGAAGCTACCGTATTGTCGGCGCGGATATTTCCAAGGCGACGGTGAAGGTGGCAGCGCAGACCTATACGGGAGCGGCAGTGGAGCCGGGCAAGGATAAGATTACCGTGACCCTCAAGGGGCAGCCGGTGCCCCCTGAGAATTACGAGATTGTGCGGTATGCTGACAATGTGAAGAAAGGGAAGGGAACGGTGGTGATCAAAGGCGTGGGAAATTACGGCGGCACCAAGACCGTGAAATTCACTATCGGAAGCAAGGGCATCGGCTTTTTGTGGTGGTAGGTCACCCGGAGACAATGGCGTAATCACTTGCGTACATGGCCTGAACCTGTTCTGTCTGATTATACTGTTCTCCGATACAGAATTCTTTTGACCATGTCATATAGTAGGCCCATGGCGTGTGGGACTGTTCCAGCATATGGATGTCGGGCAGATATCCCACCTCCGCCAACGCCGCAACTTTATTTTTAGTAGTGGCAGCAATCAGTTCCAGATATTCTCTGCGATAGTCTGTGGCCTCATATTGGGGAAGATAAATGTCCGTGGAGATGACATCCACATAGTCGTCTCCCGGATATCCTTCCGCAAGACGGCAGTTCCACACCCAGAGCAGATTATCGATTTTATGCACATCAGTATAATAGTCAAACATCAAACGATACAAATCCCGGGCCACCTCCGGTCCTTTTGCCCCCCACCAGAACCAGTCGCCATCCGCCTCGTGAAAGGAGCGCCATAAGACAGGAATGTCCGCGGCCTGAAAGCGCTTTAACTGTTCGGCGATCACATCCATATCACGGAAGAAGGCTTCCCGTTCCGGCGTTCCTTCTATGAGTACGCGGGAAGCGTCAAAATCTGTATTGCGGGCATAAAAGCTTTTGTCTCTTCCGCCTATAGGTGAGAACCAGTGGAAGCACAGTGCCACGATTCCGCCTGTCTCGATAGCCCATCGCAGAGCGGTGGACACAGTCCCGCGATTCTCATAAATCTCTGTCAGGCAGGCTTCGTCCGCGTCGTCGTAATTGATATTCGGCGAGTAGGAGAGCAGTTCAAAACCTCTGAGCCGGGGTTCCTTTCCCGTGAGTCGCCGGATATAAGCAATCTCTTCCATGGGATTCGTCTGAGTATGCTGGCCTGTGATAATTCCTTTCCCGGCTGTCTCATACAGCTCGTGCAGGAGCGCTTTTGTCTTTGGAGTCGCGCGGAGATTGACCGGATTCTGCATGCGAGTTATTATTTCCATACACATCCGTCCGTTATGGTAGGGACATTTCCACGGGTGGACAAGGGCCTGTTCCGGATCAGGCTTTTGATTGTCGGGCGGAATGCTCTCAATCCATTCGCCGCTTTCCGGGTCTATGACGGTTTGCTGTATAAACTGCCAGATTTCTTCCGCTGTCTGAAGATATTCCGTCTTTTGCGGATCTCTCTGCCAGGCATTGTAAAAACCCACCACAGCTTCCGCCTGAACCCACCAGATCTTCTGACGGTCAATCTGATTTCCCTCCCGTTCATTGTTTAAGCCATGCTGAAGGCTGTCGTATGCGTTGCGGTATGCCGCGGCGGCAAGTCCGTTTATTATCGGCTGCATCATCTTTTCATATGCGGGGTCACCCAGAACGCTGCAGCCGCGGTCGATGAGCCAGGACGCCTCGATGTTATGTCCGAAGGATTCCAGGTCAATCAGCGAATGATAATCCAAATCAAAAAAAACATCACAAATCTGTTTTTCCGAATCATATACTTTCTCTGAGAACAGTCTAAATATATTGCGGATAGAATCGCCCACCTCTGCGGAGGAATCGGCCTGATACAGCCCGGTGTAGGCCTCCAGGACATGCAGCAGGGTGTTCATGGTGCGCTCCGCAAGGACGCCGTTCTCCGAGAGCTTTTCGTTGGAGGCCGGTGTGAAATCGCGGTGGAAAGCCTCCAGATAGCCGTCGTCATCCCTGCATTTCTCTTCAATGATGCGATAGAGCGAATAGGCCAGATTCAGCGCCTCCTCTTTATGGCTGGCCCGATAATAGGCGGACAGGGCATAAATGGCAAAGGCCTGATTATATGTATGCTTCGTGTCGTCACACGCCGTCCCGTCATAATTCAACGACCAGTAGACGCCGCCGTACTGACTGTCAAGGCAGTGATCAGCCAGAAAGCGGTAGGCGTGGTCAGCCATCTCCAGTAGTTCGGGCTGATGAAGCAGTTGATATGCCGAGGAGTAAAACCATAAAATGCGGCTGTTGAGAATAACGCCTTTGACGCTCAAAGGATCGGGCGTTCCCTTGCAGTCCGCGTAACCATAAAATCCGCCGTTTTCCCTATCCTGTAATCTGTTCCAGAAGGGAATCAGATTGTTTTCCAGATGCTCCCTGAATGCTTTGGCTTCCATGGCAGAATGTCCTCCTGACGATACTTTTTATCTCTCGTTGTCTTTATCATACCCTGCGCCGTGTTTTTTTCTATGAAAAAGCAAACAAAAAATTGTACAAAACGATTATTTCTGCTTGACGACAAAGCCCGATAGTGGTAAATAGGGATAAAGAGCATGGAGGGAGGAGCAGTATGCAATTATTTGAATATATCGATGTACTGAAGCAGCCCTATGATATTTTTTACACGGATTCTGTTCATTCTCCGCTCCACTGGCATTATTACAGCGAGATACTCTATATGATAAAGGGCGCGATGACGATAAACTGCAACAGCAAAAGCGCGGTTATCAGACAGGGTGATTTATGCTATATTTATCCCTTGCAGCTCCATGAGGTTACGCAGGCGCAGGCGGCGGAGGGTGAAGGTACAGAGCGCGCGGAGGCAGAGTATGCCGTCATCAAGTTTAATCTTCATGCAATGAATATTCCTCCGGCATATTTGTCAAGATTTTATGATTTGTTTCTCAGGAGGACGCAGGAAGAGGATTTCTGTATGATTATCACAGAGGAAAATTTGAGAGGAATACATGTAGCTGAACTTGTTGACAATACCGTAAAGGAATACATGGAGAAAAGTGAATTTTATTCCCTGCAGATACAGGCCAATCTCTATACACTTTTGACAGTGCTTGCCAGAAAAACCGAAAAGAGTGGTCATACTTCTCGGGAGAGACAGATGGACACTGTTTTTTCTTTCGGTCACATTCTGGAATACATCGACGCACACTCGGGAGAGTCGCTGGAGATACGAGAGCTGGCGGAAATCTGTCATATGAGCTATTCGCATTTCGCAAAGCTTTTCAGAGAAAACTATGGATGCTCCTGCAAGGAATATATCACTTTGATCCGTCTGGGCAAGGCCCAGGATTTATTGCTGCACACGGACTATGATTTAAATTATATTGCCCAGGAGACAGGCTTCTTTGACTGCAGTCACTTTATTCGGACTTACAAAAAATGGAAAGGAATCACACCGAAGCAGGAGCGGCTGAAAAATGTTTAAAGGTGATCAAGTTGATTTTATATATTAATCATGGGATTGGACCATGGTACTGATATTCGGCGCTTGACAGGAGTCAGGTGCCATATTACAATAAAGATATCTTAAGCTTAGGTTTTTCTAAGGCGGTTCCGCCATGGCAATAATGTGATTTTGCCGTTCTTCCACTTAACATGTATTATCGTAATTAAGCTGCATAAGAGAAATGTAATTAAAAGTATAAAACCACAGTGGCAGAGGGCGGAGCGAATCCTCTGCAGAAGGAGGATTATGGGAAGGTATGATGATGCGATGTATCTGTATTTATCAGATAATGACAGGTTTGCGGACTTTTTTAATGCGGTGCTTTTCTGTGGAGAGAAGGTCCTGCGGGGAGATATGCTGGAGCCTGACGCACAGCGCTATGTGGCGGCGGTTCCCCGGGAAAACGTGAGGGAGATGCCCCACAGTGAAGCGGGATTCCGGGATATTAAGAAGCGTGCTAAAACTGGAGAAGGATTTGTGGTAACGGCCATTGAGAATCAGAGCAGTATTGACTATACCATGCCATGGAGAATCATGCGGTATGACTAGATGGAGTATGGGGAACAGATCGATGAGATACAGAGGCGCAGACGGGCGGAACGGAAAGCTAATGGGCTTCCTCCGAGTCATTGGGCGGAGCAGCCGGGAAGGGGAGACAGGCTGAATCCGGTCTACACGATTTGTTTTTATCATGGGACGGAAAAGTGGGATGGCCCAAGGAGTCTTAAGGATATGATGGATTTTGGAGGAAGAAAGGATATATGGCAAAAGTATTTTCACGATTATGAGATGACCCTGTTCTGTGCGAACACACCGGGAGACCTGACAAGATTTCACACTGACTTGAGACAGCTTTTAGAGGTGTTACCTTTGCGGAAGGATAAGAAAGCGCTGTCTAAGTTGTGGAGCGGGAATGAATTTTCTCATTTGAGTCGGGATACGATGGAGACCATGGCGATTATGACGGACAGTACAGAGATACTGGAAAATATAGAAAAATACATGACAGAAGGAGGATATAGTATGTGTCTGGCGGTGGAGGAAATGAGACGTGACTGGAAAGAGGAAGGTCGGACAGAGGGTGAAGCGCTCCAGATAATTTCAATTATTGATAATATGATGGAGAATCTACAGTGTTCTCTGGAAAGAGCATGTGAGATAGCGGGTAAGACACCCGGGGAATATCACGAGGCACAGGCGCTGAAAAAGTAGAAGCTTCTGTTGTCAAAACCTGTAGAAGCTAATATTATGAACATAAAGAAGATAGAGTAAGCTGGAATAAGAAAAGAAAATTCTTGACTTTTAGTGTAAAATCGCATATTATGTTAAAAGTATAAATGCAATGAAGGAGACTCTTGCCAGGGAACACAACAGGAATACGGCGTCACCGACTGAGAGCGCTGTTTGTGGGAATGGTACAGGGAACACTCTGGAGCAGATTATCTGAACCGTCAGCAGACTTTGTGTGTAGACAGAGAACAAGTGGCGCGAGGGTAGTCCGTCCCACGCGTTAAGTGGAAAAGGTGGATGAACAAAGGGGTTCGTCAATGCGGGTGGTACCGCGGATATTGAGAGTTATCCGTCCCGGAATGCGTATGCATTCCGGGACTTTTTATGTGCAGGGGTGCACAGTGTATTTTGCCGCTTTGCGGCATACGTCCCGCGCGAGTAAAGGAGGAGCGACTATGTACAGAGATTTAACTATCAAAGAAATTGGAGAACAGCACATCGGACAGACTTTACAGATGGCAGGATGGGTGGAAAATATCAGAGATCACGGCGGAGTGTCTTTTATTGATCTGAGGGATATGTACGGCGTGCTGCAGGTGGTCATCCGCAATACTGAGCTTTTAAAGGGCATTTCCAGAGAGATGTGTATATCCGTCACAGGTCCCGTGGAAAAGAGGGACGAGGAAACTTATAATCCCAAGATTCCCACAGGTACCATCGAGCTTGAGGCACAGTCCATTGAGGTGCTGGGCAGAGTATACAGGCAGCTCCCCTTTGAGATTATGACTTCTAAGGAGACAAGGGAGGAAGTGCGTCTGGTCTATCGTTATCTGGATCTGCGCAATGCAAAGGTGCGGGATAATATCATTTTCCGTGCTCAGGTGATTGCCTTCCTGCGTCAGAAGATGACGGAGCTGGGATTTTTGGAGATTCAGACGCCGATTCTCTGCGCATCCTCCCCGGAGGGAGCGAGGGACTATATCGTGCCCTCCAGAAAATATAAAGGGAAATTTTATGCCTTGCCGCAGGCGCCTCAGCAGTACAAGCAGCTTTTGATGGTGTCCGGCTTTGATAAATATTTTCAGATTGCACCCTGTTTTCGGGATGAGGACGCCAGAGCCGATCGCTCTCCGGGAGAGTTTTATCAGCTGGATTTCGAGATGAGTTTCGCCACACAGGAGGATGTGTTCAAGGTGGGTGAGGAGGTGCTCTCCGCCACATTTGAGAAGTTTGCGCCGGAGGGCTATGAGGTGACAAAGGCGCCCTATCCTGTCATCAGTTACAGTCAGGCCATGTTGGAATTCGGCACCGACAAGCCAGACCTGAGAAATCCTCTGCGTATTATAGATTTGACGGACTTTTTCCAGAAATGTACTTTTAAGCCTTTTGTGGGCAGAACCGTGCGCGCCATCCGGGTGCATGCGGAGATGTCCAAAGGCTTCCACGAGAAGCTTTTGAAATTTGCAACCGATATGGGAATGGGCGGACTGGGTTATCTGGAGGTGGCGGAGGATCTGTCCTACAAGGGTCCTATCGATAAGTTTATCCCGGAGGAGCTCAAAGGCACGCTTCGGGAACTGGCAGGTCTGGCTGTGGGTGATACGATCTTCTTTATCGCAGACAAGGAGGAGCGGGCAAATTATTATGCGGGACAGCTCAGAAACGAGCTGGGCGATAAGCTGAATCTCACAGAAAAGCGGGCATATCGTTTCTGTTATGTCAATGATTTCCCTATGTTTGAGAGAGACCCGGACACCAGGCAGATCGGCTTTACGCATAATCCGTTTTCCATGCCGCAGGGCGGTCTGGAGGCGCTGGAGCAGAAAAACCCGCTGGAGGTTCTGGCTTATCAGTATGACATTGTGTGCAATGGCGTGGAGCTTTCTTCCGGAGCGGTGCGCAATCATGATATGCAGATCATGGAGAAGGCTTTTGAGATCGCAGGTTATGACAAAGAGACATTGAAAAGCAAATTCGGCGCTTTGTATCAGGCATTTCAGTTTGGTGCGCCCCCTCATGCGGGCATGGCTCCCGGTGTGGACAGAATGCTGATGCTTTTGAAAAATGAGAACAATATCCGTGAGGTAATCGCATTCCCTATGAGCGGTTCCGCTCAGGATCTGATGTGCGGTGCGCCCGGCGATGTGACGGAGCAGCAGCTGCGCGAGGTACACATCCGGGTGCGGGATTAAAAAGCACAGGGAAGTTTTGCGGCACTTGCGAGCACACAGGAGTGCAGGCGCAATAAGGAGGCAGAAAATGGCAAATGTGATAGATGACGCTACCATCGATTATGTGGGCATTCTGGCAAAGCTGGAGCTCACAGGAGAAGAACGGGAGCAGGCCAAGAAGGATATGGCCGATATGCTGGATTATATCGACAAGCTGGGGGAACTGGACACCACGGGAGTGGAGCCCATGTCTCATGTGTTTCCGGTGCAGAATGTGTTCCGGGAGGATGTGGTCACCAACGGGGACGCAAGAGAAGAGATGCTGGCCAATGCCCCGGAGGAAAAGGACGGCATGTTTATGGCGCCCCAGACCTTTGAGGGCTGAAGTTTGACAGATGGGAGTGAGTATGGTGAGCATGGATATTTTGGATTATACGGCTGTAGAGCTGTCTGAGAAAATCAAACGCGGAGAAATCAAGGTGGCTGAAGCGGTGGAGGCTGTTTTCGGGCAGATTTCCGACACGGAGGAGGATTTGCACTGCTATGTCACGCTGGAGAAGGACAAGGCGCTTGCCAGGGCCGCGCAGGTGCAGGAGAAGATCGATGCGGGGACGCTCACAGGCCCTTTGGCGGGAGTGCCCTTTGCCATAAAGGATAATCTGTGTACAAAGGGGACACTGACTACCTGTTCCTCTAAGATACTGGAAAATTTCGTGCCGACCTTCAGCGCGGAGGCGGTGTTGAGACTGGAAGAGGCGGGGGCTGTTGTCATCGGGAAGACCAATATGGATGAATTTGCCATGGGGAGCACTACGGAGACCTCTTATTTCGGTGTCACCAAAAATCCGCGCAACACGGCTCATGTGCCCGGCGGTTCCTCGGGGGGCTCCGCGGCGGCAGTGGCGGCCCGGGAATGCTTTGCGGCGCTGGGCTCGGACACAGGCGGTTCCATCCGTCAGCCGGCGTCCTATTGCGGCGTGGTGGGCATGAAGCCCACCTATGGCACGGTGTCCCGCTATGGACTCATCGCCTACGGTTCTTCGCTTGATCAGATCGGGCCTCTGGCGAAGGATGTGCGGGACTGTGCGGTTATTTTGGAGACAATAGCTTCCCATGATATAAAGGACTCCACCTCCATGAACCGGACGGATACGGATTTCTCCTCTGCATTGACGGAAGATGTAAAAGGGCTGCGTATTGGGATCCCGAGGGATTATCTCGGTCAGGGACTTGATCCGGAGGTGAGGGATGCAGTGCTTGCGGCTGCGGAAGTGTTCCGCAAAAAGGGAGCTATCGTGGAGGAGTTTGACCTGAGTCTGGTGGAGTATGCGATTCCTACCTACTATACGATTGCCGCCGCGGAGGCGAGCTCCAATCTGGAGAGGTTTGACGGCATAAAATACGGTTACCGCGCGCCGGAGGTGGATGATCTGCATCTTTTGTATAAGAGAACCCGTTCTCAGGGCTTCGGCCCGGAGGTCAAGCGCCGCATCATGCTGGGCTCCTTCGTGCTGAGCTCCGGTTATTATGACGCTTATTATCTGAAGGCGCTGCGTGTGAAAGCATTGATTAAAAAGGCTTTCGACGAGGCCTTTGCCAAATATGATGTGATTCTGGGGCCCGTTGCCCCCACCACAGCCCCGAAGCTCGGGGAAAGTCTCTCAGATCCCCTCAAGATGTATCTGGGCGATATCTATACGATATCTGTGAATCTGGCGGGGCTGCCGGGCATCAGCATCCCCTGCGGGGAGGACGCTGATGGATTGCCCATCGGACTGCAGCTCATCGGCGACTGCTTCCAGGAGAAGACGTTGATTCGGGCAGCTTACACTTACGAGCAGAGGGGGAAATAATATGGCAAAACAATATGAGACAGTCATTGGTTTGGAGGTTCATGTAGAGCTTGCCACCAAGACCAAAATTTTCTGCGGATGTTCTACTGCCTTCGGCGGTGCGCCGAATACTCATACCTGCCCTGTATGTACGGGTATGCCCGGTTCTCTGCCCGTTCTGAATAAACAGGTGGTGGAGTATGCCGTCGGCGTGGGACTTGCCACCAATTGTACGATTACCAGATATTGTAAGTTTGACAGGAAGAATTATTTTTATCCCGACAATCCTCAGAACTACCAGATATCTCAGCTCTATCTGCCAATCTGCAGAGACGGCTATGTGGAGATCGAGCTGCCGGAGAGCGGAGACGGAGAATCGGCGACAGGGGCTACAGGCAGAACCAAGAAAATTGGCATCCACGAGATTCATATGGAGGAGGATGCAGGGAAGCTGATTCACGATGACTGGGAGGGCTGTTCTCTGGTGGATTATAATCGCTCCGGTGTGCCTTTGATCGAGATCGTGTCCGAGCCGGATATGCGCAGCGCGGAAGAGGTGATCGCCTATCTGGAGAAGCTTCGGATGCTCATCCAGTATCTGGGGGCGTCCGACTGTAAGCTTCAGGAGGGCTCCATGAGGGCGGATGTGAATCTGTCTGTGCGGGAGGTGGGGGCAAAGGAATTCGGCACCCGCACCGAGATGAAAAATCTGAATTCCTTCCGTGCAATAGCCCATGCCATCGAGGGGGAGCGGGCACGCCAGATCGATCTCATTGAGTCCGGGGAGGCTGTGATTCAGGAAACCCGCCGCTGGGATGACACAAAGGAGACTTCCTATGCCATGCGCTCCAAGGAGGATGCTCAGGATTACCGGTATTTCCCGGACCCGGATTTGACACCTCTTTGTATCGACGATGCATGGCTGGAGAGCATCCGGGCCAAGCAGCCGGAGTTTCGCGAGGAGAAGCGCATACGTTACAGGGAGACCTTCGACATTCCTGATTATGATATCGAGATTATCACGGACTCCAAGCATATGGCGGACATATTTGAGGCGACGGTGGCGCTGGGAGCGCAGCCCAAGAAGGTGTCCAACTGGCTGATGGTGGAGACTTTGCGCATTTTGAAGGAGAGAGGACTGGACCCTGAGGATATCGCGTTCTCCCCGGAGCATTTTGCGGCGCTCATCGATTTGACGGAGCAGAAGGTGATTAACTCCACGGTGGCGAAGGAAGTGTTTGAGGTATTGTTTGACGAAGATATAGACCCTGTGGCCTATGTGGAGGAGAAGGGCCTGCGGACTGTAAACGACGAAGGGGCTCTCCGCAAAACAGTGGAACAGGTTCTTGCGGAAAACCCCCAGTCGGTAGAAGATTATCATAATGGGAAAGAGAAAGCTATTGGATTTTTGGTAGGCCAGACCATGAAGGCCATGCGGGGCAAGGCAGATCCGGCCGCTGTCAACAAACTGCTCAAGGAGCTGTTATAGCTCCATTCCTGATTCTATTCCGTAAACAGATAGTCAATAAAGTTAAGTGTGTTGTCAAGATGGGGTGCGTTGGCATAGATGCCGATTGCAATCCCATCTTCTGCATTCTTAAAATAATAGGCCCGGTTCAACGCCTCGCTGCTCTCCACATAGATGGCAACAGGTATAGGACGCTCCATCTCCTGAGGATTTCCGGGATTGGGAATTTTAGAAAAGTCCAGACCCGAATCGTTTTGTATACTGTCCGGCGCATCCCATAGAGCGGCATCTACATAGTAAAAATACGGTTCATATTTTTGGATTTGTTCCGGGCTCAGCACTTCCCGCAAATCCCTGAAAAGAATGCTGTTCGCATAGTATGCGAATTCGTCTCCCGCGCCCAGCATCACATCCAGCTGACCTGCGCCCGCATAGGTTTCCAGCTTCTGCGTTGTGATATAAGAGTCCTCGTCAATGGAATCCAGTTGAAAATAGATGCCGGTATCCAGCGTGACATCTACCTTATTCAAATCGATGCCTGCGCGCTGTGTATACTCCTCTGTAAACCACTCGTTTTTCTCATAGGGGGAGCAGTTCAGCAGCACCGCATAGAAGGCGGAATCCTTTCTCGTCACAAACTGATAGATCAGGATACCTATAAAAGCGCTTGCGAGCAGAAAGATAATCAGAGGTAGTCTATAGTAATCTTTGAAATATTGATATTTTTGCTTGGGAGTTCCGTGCTTAATCGCTTCCCGCTCCTCGCGAAATTCATCCATAACCGGCATATCAGATTTCCTCCCTTTGCTGGATTCATTGCTTTCGTATAAAATAATTATTACTATCATAATAATTTTCTCCGGGAAAGTCAATGAAACAAAAATTATCTGAATCTAAAAAAAGAATAAAAATCAGGGTCTGCCTTGCAACTAAGCGGCGAATGTTATATCATAAACCTATCAGGTTTAATGAAAAAATATTTAAAATAAAGAGAAAAGGACAGGTGGAATCGATGAGTGATACCTATGTGGAATGTCTGGTTCAGGCAAAAAAATCCGGGGCTGCAAAAGCGGTGACAGTTATTTTGATTGTTTTGACTGTATTGTTTTGTCTCACCATGTTTATGTTTCCGATTGCCATGCTGCTTGCCATGGGAACCGGAGTGGGCGCTTATTTTGCAAATTTATATTCTCATGTGGAGTATGAATATCTCTATCTGGATAAGGAGCTTGTAGTGGACAAAATATTGGCTCAGTCCAGGAGAAAGCGTGTGGCAACTTACAGTCTGGACCGCATGGAGGCTTTTGCTCCGATTAACTCATGGCATCTGGACAGCTTCAAAAACCGCAATGTGAAAATCGTGGATTACAGTATCGGTCAGGAGCTTCAGCCGGACGGACGCTATGCAATGTACTATGAGGGCGGTGTGAAGGTAATTCTGAGTCCCTCCGAGGATATGATAAAGGCATTAAAAAATGTTGCGCCCAGAAAGGTTTTCAACGATTAAAAATCGGCTTGACAGTGGACGGAAACTTTGATAAACTCATGGGAAATCAAAAATACATATAGGAGGAGAGAAAATGGGACAGATTATTGGCGAAGGTATTACCTTTGATGATGTGCTGCTGGTGCCCGCTTACTCACAGGTTATTCCCAACGAGGTGGATCTGACCACCCGGCTGACGAAAACCATTAAGCTGAACATTCCAATGATGAGTGCGGGAATGGACACCGTCACCGAGCACCGCATGGCGATTGCCATGGCGAGACAGGGCGGTATCGGTATCATTCACAAGAACATGTCTATTGAGGCACAGGCGGAAGAGGTTGACAAGGTAAAGCGTTCTGAGAACGGCGTCATCACAGACCCTTTTTCCCTGACTCCTGAACATACACTGGCGGACGCGGACGCCCTGATGGGAAAATTCCGCATCTCCGGCGTGCCCGTCACGGAGGGCCGCAAGCTGGTGGGTATTATCACCAACCGTGATCTGAAATTCGAGACAGACTTCACCAAGAAAATCAAAGAGTCCATGACGAGCGAGGGCCTGATTACAGCTCCTGAGGGCACGACGCTGGAGGAGGCCAAGAAGATTCTGGCCATGGCCCGCAAGGAGAAGCTTCCCATTGTGGACGAGGATTACAATCTGAAAGGTTTGATCACTATCAAAGATATTGAGAAGACCGTCAAGTATCCTCTGGCTGCAAAGGACGAGCAGGGGAGACTGCTCTGCGGCGCGGGCGTGGGCATCACCGCCAATGTTCTGGAGCGCGTGGAGGCTCTGGTGGCGGCTAAGGTGGACGTCATCGTTCTGGACTCCGCTCACGGACATTCTCAGAATGTGTTAAACTGCCTGAAGATGATTAAGGATAAATATCCTGATCTGCAGGTGATTGCAGGCAATGTGGCCACCGGAGACGCTACCCGCGCGCTGATAGAGCACGGTGCGGATGCGGTCAAGGTCGGCATCGGTCCCGGCTCTATTTGTACCACCCGTGTGGTTGCGGGTATCGGCGTTCCTCAGATTTCCGCCATCATGGACTGCTACAGCGCAGCTAAAGAGTACGGTATTCCCATCATCGCCGACGGTGGCATCAAATATTCCGGGGATATCACCAAGGCGATTGCAGCGGGCGGCGATGTCTGCATGATGGGCAGTATGTTTGCCGGCTGTGAGGAGAGCCCCGGAGAGTACGAGCTCTTCCAGGGAAGAAAGTACAAGGTTTATCGTGGCATGGGTTCCATTGCAGCTATGGAGAACGGCTCCAAAGACCGCTATTTCCAGAGCAATGCCAAAAAGCTCGTCCCCGAAGGCGTGGAGGGACGTGTGGCATATAAGGGCAGTGTGGAAGACACCGTATTCCAGCTCATGGGCGGTCTGCGCTCCGGTATGGGATACTGCGGCGCAGCCGACATCCAGACTCTGAAGGAGACTGGCAAATTCGTGAAGATTTCCGCGGCCTCCTTAAAAGAGAGCCATCCTCATGATATCCACATCACCAAGGAGGCTCCTAACTACAGCGTGGACGTATAATTACTCTGGCACATGTTATGATTGCTGTTTACATGGTGTCGGCAGAAGGAAAATAGGGGACGGATTGGCAACCGGGTTGGGTTGTCAATCCGTCCCCTATCTTGTTTCAACGCAACACTTGACAGCTGAACAGTCCTGCATTACAATAATTTTACTAAACGTAAAATCACGTTCTATCTATTCAAGTTTTTCTATGGCGGTTCTGCCACGGCAATGATGCCTTTTTCCACTTGAATTGAGTACAAGGTAAATATGGACAGTGGCAACTGCGGCAGGATAAAGCTGGGTGTATCGCTGCAGACGGCGCTGGACTATCTGTGTATGTTCGGGAAAAAATGGTATAGTAAGAGGTATAATAGTTATATTAGTATCTCCTGTAAAGAAAAGGGAGATATAGCAATCACTCTTTGATTTTAAAATCTCCCACTGTCGGGCAGGAACTCTCCTGATTATGGTTTTCCATCTCTGATATTTTCATTCTATTACCGTGAAAGTTATGATTTTACTCAAAAGGCAACAAGCAGTAAGCATAGTGTTTTAGGGTGAACTGTCACCAAATTGTTACAAGTAAAAGTCAGAAAGATAGGATATTGTGGAGGCGGATTTATAGTTGCCTCCGTGAAAAAAGCAAGATATAATATAAGCAGGATTTGTATACCTCTCTTCTATAAGGTGTACAGTCTTGCTGTATCTACAAAGGAGGATATATGGATCAAATATCCATGGATACAGAAATGAAAAATGCTGTAATAGCGGCGGATGTTGAGGCTCAATATGATGATAAGGCAAAGCGATTGCTGGGCCATAAGCATATTCTGGCGTATATATTGATTAAAACGATTGATGAGTTCGCCGGAATGAGTCCGCAGGATGTCGTGCCTTTTATCGAGGGAGAGCCTTATATCAGCGTAGTTCCTATGGCGCTGGGTCTGACGAATGCTATGGCAGAACATCAGGGACAGCGGATAGTGGGCCTTAACTCGGAGAATTCGGAAATTAACGAGGGAATGATACGGTTTGACATTGTATTTTATGTTCGCACGAAAGATGGACTGTCTCAGATTATTGTCAATGTAGAGGCCCAGAAGAGTGAACCTGTGAAGTACGATATCCTAAACAGAGCAATTTTTTATGTAAGCCGTCTGGTTTCATCACAGAAAGAGATTTTGTAAACAGCAATTATAATGACATAAAGCGTGTTTTCTCAATCTGGATATGTATGAACGTGGACGAAGACTGTATGGATTATGTGCATTTGACAAATGATAAGCTGGTGGGAAACTATCAATGGAAGGGGCGGCTTGATCTACTGAATATTGTTATGATTGGTCTGTCAAACGAATTGCCGGGGCATGATGAGCAATATGAGCTGCACCGCCTGTTGGGTGCCTTGCTGTCAATGGGTTTAACTGTTGAAGAGAAACTTAATATAATAGAAGCAGAGTACAACATTCCGGTTGAAGATAACATGAGAAAGGATGTGAGCGTTATGTGTAATCTGAGTCAGAGGATTTTGGAAGAAGGTATCGAAAGAGGTATTGAAAAAGGTAAGGCAGAGGTTATAATTACTATGTATAAGAGTGGTTATGCACTGGAGGATATTGCGAACCTCATTAATAAGGATGAAGAGGAAATAAAAGCTATCATCCAGAGGGAAGAGCTCACATTGGTATAACAAAGGTGACAGAAAGCAGCGAACAGGGAACGGTTCGCTGCTTTTATAAAATATAAGGAAATATATCCTGTCACCAAATTTGTACATAATTTTCATATTGAGATTGCGTATCTGCCCACAAATGTGATAACATATATTTAATAATGCCTGAGTCTAGCCTATAGTGGCTTATAGTGTATGGAGGCCGGTTGTGCAAAGTATATCATTTCAGGAATTGGTTAATCGGGAAGAGTTGCAGCGTCTGCAGAATGAGTTCTGCAGAGTTGCGGGAGTGTATGCCTGTTGTCTGAATATTTTTCGTGAGTCCCTGACGGAATTGTCAAACACTGGTTCAGGTGTGTTTGAGGGACTTTCACGGGATGAATTGCAGGCTTTGCGGGTATCCCCGTACACGCAGCGAGCTCTGGAGCGGGTGGAGCCGGGATGTTTGGAGGATATGGCGATAGAGAATTTCCCCGGGGGCAGGGTAGCGGCGCTCTCAGTCTTCGTGGAGGAAGAATTTCTCTTTTACTGGCTTTTGTTTGACTGCTCTAACCGTGAGGAGGGAAAGTTTGGGCAGGTATTGGATTTTTTGAGAAATGCCAGCCGTGTTTTTTACAAAAATAAAATGGCGCGTCTGAACGCGGAGATGGAGAGCCGCAAAAGCCTTTTGGAACAGCAGAAAATGAGCAGGGATTTACAGCGTATAGAGGCCACCACCAGCATAGTACAGTTGTTGGACAGCGATGAGCAGATGGAGGTCGTGCTGGAGAGATGGCTGAGGATTCTGGGACAGCATCTGGGAACGGAGTCTGCTGCGCTCTTCCGTTTGAACACTGATGAGCGCAGTATGGATTTGGTGAGTCAGTGGTGTAATCGGGGTGTGATTTCGCCCTTTGACAAAACCAGCGGACTGGATGCGTGTACGCTGTTTCAGACAGACAAGCCTTTAGTATTCTCCACCGGCGCCATTCCCGGTGAGCATATGTGGGAGGCCGATTATTACGGCTGGTCTGCAATCATGGTGTTCCCGGTGGCTCTGCAGGAAGACGATGACAGGATGGTGTTGACGGTAGAGTACCGCAGCGGAAGCCATAATTGGGAGACTTCTGAGGTGAAGTACACGGCGGATGCGGTGAAGCTGTTGCAGAGTATTTTGACCAGGCGGATGCAAAAAAAATCTCTGACAGGTTCCTACACAGCGCTGGAGACTATTCTGGACAATGTGGGAAGTGCCATCTATGTGAAGGATAAACGCACGGGCGATATGTTGTTTGCTAACAGAAAGCTGCACAATGCCTTTGCCACGGAGCTGAAGGAAAAGCGTCTGGAAGAGCTGTTGGAGCAGGGGGTTCGCAAGGATCGTGAGGGCGGCGTCTCGGAGATTTTTCACGAGGAGAGGTCCCGCTGGTATGAGATGCTTTATCAGGAAATCTCATGGATGGACGGGCGGAGTGCCATCCTGTATTCGTTCTATGATATCACGGACAGGAAGCTGTATCAGAGGAAAATTGAGCAGCAGGCCGACACGGATTTCCTCACAGGGCTGTACAATCGGATGTCTTTTGAGCGGGATTTAGCCAGACAGATTGAGGAAGCCTCAAAGACAAGGGAGCAAGGCGCAATCCTCTATCTGGATTTGGATGATTTTAGACATATTAATGATGAGCTGGGACATCAGTACGGCGATATCCTGTTAAAGTCCATCTCACACTCCCTGCAGCGTGTGCAGGGGCTGGAGGGCAGCTGTTACCGCATGGGCGGCGATGAATTTATGATAGTGCTTTCGCCGGAGGCCTATCGCAGAGTGGACGATATCCTGGAGGAGATACGGGAGATTTTCAAGAAGCCATGGTATCTGAAGGACGCGGACTATTATTGTGCCGCCAGCATGGGAATCGTCACTTTCCCGGATGAGGGCAATGATGTGGCCACTCTGGTCAGCAAGGCGGATGTCGCCATGGATGAGGCGAAGAAGGGCGGAAAGAACCGGCTTGCCAGATACAGCGAGAGCCGGAATTCCCAGTCGGGCAGACGACTGGATATGGAGAAAAGTATGCGGGATGCCGCCACGGAGGGGTATCAGGAGTTTGAGGTGTATTTCCAGCCTATCATGAATATCCAGGGGGAGAAGCCGGTCTGCGAGGGAGCGGAGGCGCTGATTCGCTGGAACAGCGCCAGACAGGGTTTTATGGCTCCTGAGGAATTTATCCCGATTGCGGAGTATCTGGGCCTGATTAATCCCATTGGAAATTATGTGTTGTTGGAAGCCTGCCGCTACTGTAAGAGGTGGAACGATGAGGGGCATCCCGATTATAAGGTGCATGTTAATCTGTCGATGGTACAGCTTTTACAGAGTAATGTGGTGGAAAACGTGCGCGCAGCCATAGAGGAGACAGACATCCGGCCGTCCAATCTGACGCTGGAGGTAACGGAGAGTCTGGCCATCAATGATATGGGGCGTATGCAGGAGATATTAGATGCTGTCAGGGCGCTGGGAGTAAGAATCGCGCTGGATGATTTTGGCACGGGCTATTCTTCCCTGAATCATATCCGCGAGATATCCTTCGATATCATCAAGGTGGATCAGAGCTTTGCGCGGGAGCTGGCGAAGGACGCCTATTCACAGTCCTTTATCAAGATGGTGGCGGAGCTGGCAGAGACCATCGGCGCAAGCATCTGTGTGGAGGGTATCGAAGGTCCTGCCCAGTACAAAGTGCTGCAGGGCATGAAGGTAAAATATGCGCAGGGCTATTATTTCGACAAGCCTATGCCCGGACGGTTGTTTGAAGAAATATATGTAAAGTAGTCTACATAATTTGGAAATAATATACATGGAGGAAGGTTTTATGTTATCACTGGAACAGGAGTTGAAGAATAATGCGTACCCCGGCAGAGGAATTGTCATCGGGCGTACTCCGGATGGAAAGTATGCGGTGACAGCATATTTTATCATGGGCAGGAGTTCCAACAGCCGAAACCGCGTGTTTGTGGAGGATGGTCAGGGGATTCGCACCCAGGCATATGACCCCTCAAAGCTGGAGGATCCCAGTCTGATCATCTATGCTCCGGTGCGTGTGCTGGGGCATGACACCATTGTGACAAACGGCGACCAGACCGACACAGTCTATGATGGTCTGCAGGCGGGCAAGACTTTTGAGGAGTCTCTGAGAACGCGGGAGTTTGAACCCGATGGTCCCAATTACACTCCCCGCATCTCAGGTGTGCTTCATGTGGAGAACGGGAGCTATGACTATGCAATGTCCATTTTAAAGAGCAATAACGGCGATCCTGCTTGCTGCAATCGCTATACTTATACCTATGACAATCCTAAAGCGGGAGAGGGACGTTTTATCCATACCTATCTGCATGACGGCAATCCGCTGCCCAGCTTCTACGGCGAGCCGAAGGAGGTGGAGATGTCCGATGACATGGACGCCTTCACACAGATGCTCTGGAGCAGCTTAAACGAGGACAATAAGGTTTCTCTCTTTGTGCGCTATATCGACATTGCCACAGGTGAGTACCGCACGAAAATCATCAATAAAAATGCATAAATCAAAGGAGAGCAGATCATGAATGAGATGGAGTTAAAGTATGGGTGCAATCCCAATCAGAAGCCTTCCCGCATCTATATGGAGGATGGCAGTGAGCTTCCGGTCACTGTCCTGAACGGAAAGCCCGGCTATATCAATTTTCTGGATGCCTTCAACGGCTGGCAGCTTGTGAAGGAGCTGAAAGCGGCCACGGGTCTTCCCGCCGCCACATCTTTCAAGCATGTGTCCCCCGCCGGGGCAGCGGTAGGTCTTCCGTTGGATGATACACTGGCAAAGATTTACTGGGTGGACGATCTGGGTGAGCTCTCGCCTCTTGCATGTGCCTATGCCAGAGCCCGGGGGGCGGACAGAATGTCCTCTTTCGGCGATTTTATTGCGCTCTCTGACATCTGCGATGCGGATACCGCCAGACTGATCAAGCGTGAGGTATCCGATGGTGTGATTGCTCCCGGATACACGGACGAGGCCCTGGCGCTCCTGAAGGAGAAGAAAAAGGGCGGCTACAATGTGATTCAGATAGACCCCTCTTATGTGCCTGCTCCGGTGGAGAAGAAGCAGGTGTATGGCATTACTTTTGAGCAGGGCAGAAATGAGCTTGATATCGACGGAGGGCTTCTCTCCAATCTGGTTACCAATAATAAAGAGATTCCCGAGTCCGCAATGATCGATATGAAGGTTGCGCTGATCACATTGAAGTACACGCAGTCCAACTCGGTGTGTTATGTAAAGGGCGGTCAGGCCATCGGTATCGGCGCGGGGCAGCAGTCCCGCATCCACTGCACGAGGCTTGCGGGTCAGAAGGCTGACAACTGGTTTCTGCGCCAGTCGCCTCAGGTGATGGGCCTTCAGTTTGTGGACGGCCTGGGCAGGGCGGACAGAGACAATGCCATCGACGTCTACATGGGCGATGAGTATATGGATGTGCTGGCGGACGGCGTGTGGGAGAAAACTTTTAAAGTAAAGCCCCCTGTGTTTACCCGGGAGGAGAAAAGGGCATGGCTGGATAAGATGCAGGATGTGACGCTGGGCTCTGATGCGTTCTTTCCCTTCTCCGACAATATCGAGCGGGCTCACAAGAGCGGCGTGAAGTATATCGCTCAGCCCGGCGGCTCCGTGCGGGATGACGCCGTGATTGACTGTTGTAATAAATATGACATGGTGATGGCCTTCACCGGCATCCGCCTGTTCCATCATTAGAAGCAGAGGTGCGACGGGATGTTGCTGAGCGATTTGGAGTCCTACAATCCCATAACGATTCAATGCCATGACAATCCCGACGCGGACGCGCTGGGGGCAGGTTATGGCTTATACTGTTATTTTCAGAGCAGGGGCAAGCAGGTGAGATTGCTCTACAGCGGTAAAAATCAGATTCAGAAATCCAATCTCAGAATGCTGGTGGAGGAGTTAAAGCTTCCCATAGAGTATGTGGAGCCTTTGGATGGAAAGCTGCCGCCGGTAGAGGGACTGCTGATTACTGTGGATTGTCAGTACGGCGCGGGCAATGTCACGGCGTTGCAGGCGGATGCGGTGGCAATTATTGACCATCACCAGCGGGAGATAGAGGATGTGCCGCTGAGCCTGATTAAGCCGGGTCTGGGAAGTTGCTGTACGTTGGTGTGGCAGATGTTGACGGAGGCCGGTTATGAGATAAATGATGAGGCCGGGCTGGGAACGGCGCTGTATTATGGCCTGTATACGGACACCAACCAGTTTTCCGAGCTCTATAATCCTCTGGATATGGATATGCGGGAGGCCGTGCCCTACGATAAGAGTTTGATTACTCTGCTTCGCAATTCCAATCTGTCTCTGAGAGAGCTGGAGGTTGCGGGAGTGGCCATGATACGTTATAGTTTTAATGATGATTATGGTTTTTCCGTCATCAAGGCGCAGCCCTGCGATCCCAATATATTGGGTATCATCAGTGATTTTCTGCTGCAGGTGGACTTGATAAAAACCTGTGTGGTGTTCAACGAGGGCAATGACGGCTACAAATATTCCGTGCGCAGTTGTATCAAGGAAGTCAAGGCGAGCGAGCTTGCGGGATATCTGGCGGAGGGAATCGGCTCCGGCGGAGGGCATTACGAGAAGGCGGGCGGCTTTATCAGTATGAAGCTCTATGAGGAGAAATATCCCACACTTCATGCGGAAGGATATTTTAACAATCGTATGGTGGAGTACTTTGACAGCTTTAAGGTGCTTTATGCCGGGGAGTATCAGGCGGACACGCAGGGCATGGAGCTCTATGAGAAAAAGCGTATACCTGTCGGCTATGTGGAGGCTGATAAGCTTTTGCCGGTGGGAGCTCCCATCACCATCCGGACGCAGGAGGGGGATTTGGAGCTGACTGTGGAAGAGGATTTATACCTGCTCATCGGGGTGACGGGTCAGGTTTCTCCGCTGCACAGGGCGGAGTTTGAGCATATCTACCAGACGTTGGACGAGAGGTATACCATGAAGGACTACAGGGCCGTGGCGGAATATGCGCCGGTCGTCAAGAACCGGGACGACGGCAGGAGTCTTGTGCTGACAGATTATGCTCGGAAATGCGTTACCACAGGGCAGCTTCGCATTTACGCGAGGCCGCTGGAAAAAGGTGTGAAGGTGTTTACCCTGTGGGATAAAAACAAGTATCTGCTGGGCAGACCGGGAGATTATCTCGCGGTACGCTGTGATGATATGAGGGATATATTTGTGGTGGAGCGGGAGATATTTGCTCTGAATTATGACCGGTTATGCCCGGATGAAAAAAATGGATAGAAGAATATAGGTATAAGAATTAGATAGAAGAAATGCAGGAAAGGATTGAGACAATGAGTGACAACATGGAAGAAAAGCCTGGGAGGGAGAGCAGGAACTTTATAGAGCAGGAGATTGACAAGGATCTCGCCGAAGGTGTGTACGACGCGGTTCGCACCCGTTTTCCTCCTGAGCCCAACGGTTATTTACACATTGGGCATGCCAAGAGCATATTATTGAACTATGGACTGGCACAGAAGTATGGGGGCAGGTTCAATATGCGCTTTGACGACACCAATCCCACCAAGGAGGACGAGGAGTTTGTGGAGTCCATCAAGGCGGATGTGGCATGGCTGGGCGCGGACTGGGAGGATCGGCTGTTCTTTGCCTCCAATTATTTCGGGCAGATGTATGAGGCTGCCGTGAAGCTCATCAAAAAGGGCAAGGCCTATGTGTCGGATCTGACGGCGGAGGAGATTAAGGAATATCGCGGTACTTTTGAGAAGCCCGGCAGGGACGATCCTTCCTGTGGCCGAAGTGTGGAGGAGAACCTGAAGCTCTTTGAGGAGATGAAGGACGGAAAGTACGCCGACGGGGAGAAGGTGCTGCGCGCCCGTATCGACATGGCGTCGCCCAACATCAATATGCGGGACCCTGTCATTTATCGCGTGGCGCATATCAGACATCACAATACCGGGGATGCGTGGTGCATTTATCCCATGTATGATTTTGCGCATCCGGTGGAGGACGCCATCGAGGGGATTACGCATTCCATCTGTACGCTGGAGTTTGAGGATCACAGGCCTCTCTATGATTGGGTGGTGCGTGAGCTGGAGTACCCCAATCCGCCCAGACAGATTGAGTTTGCAAAGCTCTATCTCACCAATGTGGTGACTGGCAAGCGCTATATCAAGAAACTGGTGCAGGACGGCATCGTGGACGGCTGGGATGATCCCAGGCTGGTGTCCATCGCGGCATTGCGCAGAAGAGGTTTCACCCCGGATTCAATCCGTATGTTTGTGGAGCTCTGCGGCATTTCCAAGAGTCAGTCCTCTGTAGACTACGCTATGCTGGAGTATTGTATCCGGGAGGATCTGAAGCCTAAGGCCCCCCGCTATATGGCGGTGCTGGATCCCGTGAAGCTTATCATCGACAACTATCCTGAGGGGCAGACGGAGATGATGGAGGCGGTGAACAATCCGGAGAACGAGGCTCTGGGGACGAGACAGATTCCCTTTGGGCGGGAGCTCTATATTGAGAGAGAGGATTTCATGGAGGAGCCGCCAAAGAAGTATTTCCGCATGTTTCCGGGCAATGAGGTGCGTCTCATGAACGCTTATTTTGTGAAATGTACCGGCTGTGTGAAGGATGAGAACGGAAAGGTGACAGAGGTACACTGCACCTATGATCCGGCCTCAAGAGGCGGAAACAGCCCAGATGGACGCAAGGTGAAGGGCACCATTCACTGGGTGGCGGCACAACAGGCTCTTTCTGCCGAAGTGCGATTGTACGAAAATCTCATCGATGAGGAGAAGGGTGTATATAACGAGGACGGCAGTCTGAATCTGAATCCCAATTCGCTCACCGTTTTAGATAATTGTTATCTGGAGCCTGCATTTGCAGGGGCAAAGGCTTATGACAGCTTTCAGTTCGTAAGACAGGGATTTTTTAATGTAGATGCGAGAGATTCTAAAGAAGGGGCTCCTGTGTTCAACAGGATTGTTTCTCTTAAGAGTTCTTATGTATTGCCGAAACAGGAGGGATAGAGTAATGAGTGGATTATTGTCAGGATTAGGCTTGGGTGATTTGGAGAATATGGATATTTTCGCGGACCCTTCAAAGAAACAGGAGGAGAAGGAGGCTGTGCAGAAGCCTACGGTGCAGGAGAAGGATTTTCTTTTTGAAAAGGCTTTTGTGTGCCCGGTCTGCGACGCTAAATTTGTAAATAAGATCATGAGAACCGGAAAGGCAAAGCTTCTGGGTACGGATAAAGACCTGAGGCCTGTGCATGAGGGTATAGATACGCAGAAATATGATGTGCTTTTGTGTCCCCAGTGCGGATATGCTGCATTAAGCAGATTCTTTACGCAGGTGACTTCCACGCAGGCAAAGTTCATTAAGGAGCAGATCAGCGGGAAGGTGCAGCTGCATGAAGCTAAAGGGGAGACCTACAGCTATGAGGACGCTATCGAGCGTTATAAGCTGGCTTTGGCAAACGCGGTGGTGAAGCGTGCCAAAAACAGTGAGAAAGCGTATATCTGTCTGAAGAGCGCATGGATTTTCCGTGGCTACGCGAAGCAGCTGGAGGAGGAAAATCCTCAGGCTAACGCCGACAAAATCCGGGAAGCGCATGAGATGGAAGAGGACTATTTGCAGAACGCATATAAGGGCTTTAAAGAGGCCAACCAGACGGAGAGTTTCCCCATGTGCGGTATGGATGAGCTGACCATAGACTATCTGCTGGCCGTGCTGGCGCTCCGCTATAAGGAGTATGATACAGCCAGCAAGCTTGTGGCCGCTATCCTTACGTCTTCCACTGCCACTCCCAGAATCAAAGATAAGGCCAGAGACCTGAAGGAAGATATCCTTGCGGAGAAGAAGAAGTAATTATCGGACAATGAGGTCAAGAGACGTTAGCCATGTATGATATGACGATCAGGCTGCAATTGAATAGTGAGAAATGCCTGTATGAGCAGATTTATGAGCACATCCGGCATGAGATATGGGAAGGGAGGCTGCTCGCGGGAGAGCGGCTTCCCTCCACGCGTTCTCTGGCAGAATATCTGCAGGTGGCCCGCAGTACGGTGGATTATGCCTACGATCAGCTGCAGAGCGAGGGCTATATCGAGGCAAAGCCCTACAGAGGATATTTTGTGTGCCCCATAGAGGAGCTTTTGCAATTGGAATCCCAATCCCGGGACAAAAGCGCGCCGGAGCACACGGGTGGCTGTGAGACGCAGGAGGCACCTGCGCCCCGCTATGATTTCTCGCCCCATGGAATAGACATGTCAGGTTTTCCATTCAGCGTGTGGAAGCGCATTACCAAAAATATCCTGACCGCCGGCAACAGCGAGCTTTTTTCCCGGGGAGAGCCCCAGGGAGACGGAGATCTGCGTCTGACCATCAGCCGCTATCTGCACTCTTCCAGAGGGGTAAACTGCTCGCCGGAGCAGATTATCGTGGGGGCGGGAAACGATTATCTTCTGATGCTGCTGGAGAAGATTCTGGGGCGGCATGTGGGAATCGCCATGGAGAATCCCACTTATATGAGAACCTGGAGGATTTTTAACTCCTTTGCCTATCAGGTGCTGACAGTGCCCATGGATGAGAGCGGCATGGCGGTAAATGAGCTGGAGAAAACTCAGGCCAGGGTGGCGTATGTGATGCCCTCTCATCAGTTTCCCATGGGGACGGTGATGCCCATCGGACGGCGAACAGAGCTCTTAAAATGGGCGGACGGGGCGGAGGACCGCTATTTGATAGAGGATGATTACGACAGTGAGTTCCGCTATCGGGGCAAGCCCATCCCTTCCCTGCAGGCCTCAGACGAGCACGGGAAGGTCATCTATATCGGCACCTTCTCCAAGGCCATTGCGCCGGCTATCCGCGTCAGCTATATGGTGCTGCCAAGGACGCTGCTGGAGGTCTACCGCCGGGACTGTTACTTTTATTCCTGTACGGTGTCCCGCATCGACCAGCGGGTTTTAAACGAGTTTATCCGGGATGGATATTTCGAGCGGCATCTGAACAAAATGCGTAAGCTCTACCGCGCCAAGCATGATCTGCTGCTGCAGGAGCTTGCGCCCTTTGAGAAAAGCTTTGCAATCTCCGGGGAGCACGCGGGGCTGCATCTATTGCTCACCGCCAGAGGTGACTGCACAGAGAGTGAGCTTATCGAGCGGGCGGCCGGGCTGGGTGTGAAGGTCTATGGTATGTCGCAGCACTGCGTGGAAGCTGTGGAGGGACATGCCACGGTGCTTTTGGGATTTGGTGCCATGGAGGAGAGCGCTATCAGAGAGGGAGTCGGCAAATTAAAAGAAGCGTGGCTGTGACCACGCTTCCGGGATTGTTTATTGTATTTTTATTCCATGTTTTTGGGTTATTTGGCGTCTTCGTCGTCAAAAAACTCCTCGGAGGTCTCGGTCTCTTCGGAGGTTTCGGTCTCCTCAGAGGTCTCAGTCTCCGCGGGTGCGTCCTCATCAAAGAATTCCTCGACAGCCTCCTCGGTAGCTTCCTTGACCGTCTCCGTAGCCTGAGATACTTTCTCGGCCAGCGGTGTGAAGAAATTGTCCATATTGGAGTCAGCAGCCGGTGCGGATGCATCCGCTTCCTGTTCAGGAGCATTCTCATGACTCAGGGGCACATAAGTACGGGAGGCGCTGTCGTCCACATCCTCGCTGAAATCGTCATAGTCCTCATCCGTCTCGTTTAGGAGAGCGGCGTCCTTCTTTTGCATATAGTAGTAAGCGGCGGCTCCGGCAGCACCGATTGCTGCGGTGAATAATAAGAATTTACCAAACTTTTTTGCCATGTGTAACTCCTTTCCAATAAATACCAGCTTCTTGATTCTATATTAATACTATTTTGCGAAATTGAAAAGAGAATATGTGCAAATTTTTAAAAATTTCATTTTTTATGGTTCCTGTTTGCGGTTGAAAGCTGTTCCCGAGTATGCTAAACTAAATAAGTCCGCATAGGAATCCCGTCAGGAATGGAGTACAGACAGATGAATGACAAGTTTTTCAACCTGAAAAAAGAAAAACAGGATAGAATGATCAATGCGGCATTGAAAGCATTTGCCCTGAACGGCTACCGTCATGCCAGCACGGACGATATTGTCCGTGAGGCAGGTATCAGTAAGGGCCTGCTGTTCCATTATTTTGAGAGCAAGCTGGGAGTCTATACCTTTGTATATGATTACAGCGTGCGCTATATGATGCTGGAGCTTGGAAATGTGTCCGCGGAGGAGACCGATCTGTTTGAGCTGATCAGGCAGGCCGAGGCAGCGCGCATGCGCGCCATGCGGGAGTATCCTTATATGCAACAGTTCCTGAACCGCTCCATGGCCGAGGATGTCAGCGAGGCGTTGTTGGCGGTGGAAGAAAAGCGCAATATGCTGCTGGACACCTATGAGGATATTTACGGGCGTGCGGATTACACCGGACTGCCCGCGGGTGTGGATGGCGAAAAGCTCCGCACCATGATGGATCTGACAGTCAAGGGACTGATGACGGAGCGTTTTCTGGACGCTTCTTTCCAGCCGGAGATGCTGTATCGAGAGATCTGCAGCTATCTGGAGATGATGAAAAAGCTGGTGTACGGTCAGGTCTGATTGTGCACTTTAATATTTTGATTCTTATTTCTGCATCTTGTAGTCGGGGTCGGCGGGATAGCCGCCCTTTAATTTCTGCATGCCGCGCTGAATGGCATCCTTGGAATTCTTCCAGTCCGCATCCTTATTCCGATAGTCAAATTTTTCCACAAGCCAAGCCACATCTCCGGCTACGCGGTTCATATTATTCTCCATCAATTCAAACAGCATGGTATAAAAAGCTTCCTTTTCCCTGTCAGGGAGCTTGCTGTCTGCGGCCTCGCACACATCGCCGAAATGCGGCAGGCAGAAGCCTTTGCTCTCCCGCACCTTTTTCCGGAATTCTTCATCATTTTTGTAGAGATAGAAGAAGGTGTCCATATAGCGCTCGTAGGTCTCCGCATAGTGACTGCAGATATAGCAGGATTTTTCTTTTTTGCGCACCCACATGCTCATGGCGTTGCCCTCGCCGGAGTTTTTTTTCAGCTTGTTCATTAAGGAGGATTTGCCTGGTTTGAAATCCGCAAATTCTTTCTTCATCTCATCGATGATGCGCAGGTAATGTGTCTTTAAAATCCAGGCGTTGCCCAGAGTATTTCCATAGTCGAACATTTTCTGAAAATGATTCCGGCAAAAGCCTGTTCTGTCCGTCATGTCCCGGATGTCCGCCTCCATGTAGGAGGAGCCGCTGCCCAGCACAAAATCCAGAAGATCCTGCTCGATATTGCGCTCTATGAAGCAAAAGGGACATTCATCCATGGCGTTTACGGCGTCGTTTAAGGGGATGGTGTAAAGCTGTTCTTTCATCTGGAATTCCTTTCCGGCATCGGCCTCAAGAGAAAATGTTTTTTTGTATTAATTTTATTTTACTTCAAAACATAATTCTTGGCAACATTACATAAATATTACAGGTTTGTAACGAATTGTAAGTGAAAATTAAGAAAAATTTTGTTGTATTGTGTCGAATTTCAAGATAGTATAATAAGCAGAGACAAAAGGAAAGATGTGATTATTCTTGGCATTTAGCAGCATTGAATTTCTGCTCTTTTTCCTTCCGATATTTTTCATTCTATACGGATTGACTCCCAACCGCTATAAAAATATCACGCTTCTCGAGGGAAGCATTGTTTTTTATACATTGGGTGAGCTGCGTTATCTCCCTCTTCTGGCAGTGTCCGTTGTGGTGAATTATTTTGTGGGGCGTTTTCTGGGAGCGGGAGTAGATGATAAAAATAAAAGTAAAAATAAAGTCAAAGGTGGAAATAAAAGCAAAAACGGGCGGAACTATGAGGCTTGGTACAGAGAAGCAAATCGCAGGGAGTGGCGCAAGGCGGTACTGTTTTTTGCGTTGATGGGCAATCTGGGCACATTATTGGTCTTTAAGTCGGCTGTGGCGGAGAAGGCATTGCCTCTGGGGTTGAGCTTCTACACGTTTCAGATCGTGTCCTATCTGATAGACGTCCACCGCAGGGATGTGCCGGCAGAGCGTTCCTTTGTCAAATTTGCGACCTATATAATCATGTTCCCGAAGCTCATTTCCGGGCCTATTGTGAATTACGGGGAAGTGTCGGAGGCTCTGGACAACAGACGAATGTCCTGGCGCAATGTGCAGCATGGTCTGAAGCTCTTTACTCTGGGGCTGGCGGCGAAGGTGCTGCTGGCGGACCGGATGGGATATTTGTGGAATGACGTGCAGGTGAGAGGCTTTGAAAGTATTTCCACGCCGCTGGCGTGGCTGGGAGCGCTGGCCTTTTCTCTTAACATCTATTTTGATTTTTACGGGTATTCCCTCATGGCCATGGGGCTTGGAAGGATGATGGGATTCTCGCTGCCGGATAATTTCAGGACGCCCTATATGGCAAGGTCTGTGCGGGATTTCTACCGCAGATGGCATATGACACTGGGACGGTGGTTCTGTGACTATGTCTATATCCCTCTGGGGGGCAATCGCAGAGGCGAGCTGTGTACGGTGAGGAATCTGTTGATCGTGTGGGCGTTGACAGGGCTGTGGCACGGCGGCAGAGGGAATTTCCTGCTGTGGGGAATCCTGCTGTGGGCGTTGATCGTCATAGAGCGTCAGGTGCAGACTTTTCTGGAGAGACATCCTGTGAGAGGGAAGAGTATCGGGAAGCGGCTGTTGATCGTTCCCCATCTGTATCTGTGGGCGGTGATTCCCGTCACATGGATGTGTTTTGCCATCACGGATGTGAGGGAGCTATTTGTGTATCTGGGGAGGATGTTCGGGGCGGCACCGCAATACATGGTGCTGCGGAATGACTGGCTCAGGGCGCTGCAGACCTATGGCGGGTTGTTTGCATTTTCCGTTTTTGCCTGCACGCCGTTTATTCGGCGGGTTTACCGCAGATTTCGGGATAGTATGGTGATGAATGTAGCGCTGGCAATCCTGTTCTGGATATGCGTATGGCGTATTATGGCGTATGGCAACAATCCCTTCATGTACTCTGGTTTTTGACAGGGATAAGTTTGATGATATAAAAAAGTAGAGATTAAAAAGTAGAAATCAGAAAGTAGTGATGATAAGTTGGCAGGAGAGAAGATAGCGGGAAGCAAAACCATAGACAGACAGTTCTCAGGCGGCAGACGGAAAAGACAGACTGCCGCGGATAAGATGTATCCGCTGCTTCTGGTGCTATTCGGCTGTATCTGGCTGACTGCGACAGACAGTTGGCATGTCTATACCGATTCGTTGCAGAGTGGCGGGAAAAAGTTTTTGAGCGCGATTAGCGCATCCGTGAGTCTGTGGGATGGCGGCCGCAGTCCGGTGGGGGCTGCGGATGCAGATGCAAATTTAAATACAAATTTTAATATAGAAAATATGGGAGATACAGATAACAGCACAGGGCAGCAGGAGGGTCAGCCGGACGGGCCGCAAAATGGACAATCGGACGGGCAAGGTGCGGGACAGGAAGATGAGATCGGCCCGGAGGAGCAGAAGGGCGTGAGTTATCAGACCGTGGAGGACGATTATTTTGCGGACGCGGTATTTATCGGAGATTCCCGCACGGTGGGGCTGTTTGAGTACGGCGGGCTGGAGGAAATCAGCACTTTTTATGCTTCCACGGGGCTGACCGTACACAAGCTGTTTTCAAGTAAGATCGTACCGGTTCCCGGGCAGAAGCAAAAGATAACGGTGGAGGAGGCCCTCACCCAGAATCAGTTTGCCAAGGTCTATCTGATGATTGGCATCAATGAGATGGGAACCGGAACGCCGGAGAGCTTTCTGGAAAAATATGCGGAGTGTGTGGCGCATATTCAGGAGCTGCAGCCGGATGCTATAATCTATCTGCAGAGTATTATGTGTGTCACAGATGAGCGTTCCGCGCAGGGAGACTATATCACCAATGAAGGCATCCATATCCGCAACGAGGGAATTGCCGCCATGGCGGACGATGAACGCATCTTTTATCTGGACGTTAATCAGTCGGTGTGCGATGAAACCGGGGCCATGACGGCGGGCTACACTTATGACGGAGTGCATCTAAAAGCGCAGTATATCGCACTGTGGAAGGACTATCTGAAATGTCACGCTGTGGCACTTGACGTTTCTCCTTAGACCCGATATGATGGAGGAAGGGTCGGAGGAAGTCCGACAGCGCAGAGGAGGAGCATTTCATGAGTGGGAAGAACAAAAGGCCGGTGTTGGGAGAGAAGGGTATTTATGACGTCAGAGGTCTGGGGGCTCCCAGAGTGGCGATACTGGGTCTGCAGCATATGTTTGCCATGTTTGGCGCGACGATTCTGGTGCCCATGCTGACAGGGCTGGATGTGTCCACAACACTGCTTTTTGCAGGTCTTGGGACACTTTTATTTCATCTGATTACCAAAGGTAGAGTCCCGGCATTCCTGGGCTCTTCTTTTGCTTTTCTGGGAGGTTACTGGGCCATTGCCCCCATGGCGGAGGGGGTGTCCAATAGAGCATTGCTGCCCTATGCGTGTTTCGGCGTGGCATGCTCCGGGCTTCTGTACCTGCTTTTGGCGCTTTTGATTAAGCTGTTCGGCGCGGAGAAGGTGATGCGCTTTTTCCCGCCCATCGTCACAGGGCCGTTAATCATTGCCATCGGTCTCACCCTGTCGCAGACGGCTATCGACAATTGTTCAAGTGACTGGCTGATTGCGATGGTGGCTATTGTGTTGGTGGTAATCTGTAATATCTGGGGAAAAGGCATGATAAAGATAGTGCCCATCATCATCGGTGTGGTGGGTTCTTATGTGCTGGCCGCCGTGCTGGGACGTGTGGATTTTACCCCTGTGGCGCAGGCGGACTGGATCGGCTTTCCCATTCATTGGGACGCCACAGTGTTCTCTATTTTCAAGGGGGGCGACGTGTCGCTGATGATTACTGCTGTCATCACAATCATGCCTTTGGCGCTGGCTACTATTGTAGAGCATATCGGTGATATCTCAGCCATTTCATCCACAGTGGACAGAAATTATATTGAGGATCCGGGTCTGCACCGCACCCTTCTGGGGGACGGCGCTGCAACGATTCTGGCTTCTCTGTTCGGCGCTCCCGCCAATACTACCTACGGGGAGAACACGGGAGTCTTGTCTCTCACCAAGGTGTTTGATCCCATGGTCATCCGGCTTGCGGCGGGCTTTGCGATACTGTTTTCCTTCTCGCCCAAGGTAGCGACTCTGATTGGCTGTATGCCTACCGCCACTGTGGGCGGCGTGTCACTGGTGCTCTACGGCATGATTTCCGCGGTGGGTGTGCGCAATGTGGTGGAGAGCAGGGTGGATTTCTCCCAGAGCCGCAATATCATCATCGCCGCATTGATTCTGGTGCTATCTATCGGTATCAAGTACAGCGCGGCGGGAGCTATTGCATTTCAGATAGGGGAACTCACCATCAGTCTGTCGGGTCTGGCAGTGGGCGCGCTTGCGGGGATTATCCTGAATGCGATTCTGCCTGATCAGAATGCGCGGAAACGATAAAGCGGATAGGGCAAAGTGAAATAAATAGACAAATCTAATAGTTGAAATTATAAGGAGAATGCAAATGGCATCTAAATGGGAGGTACTATTGAAAACAAGGGATTGCAGAAAACTGCTGAGCCTTTTGCTGAGTATTATGCTATTGCTGGAAACATCCGGCATACAAGTATTTGCGGAGGAATTGCAGAGCAACGAAAGCACACCAGCCACAGCTAAGGTCACCGTCTTGACTATAGATGAAACTGATTTTACAGGCAAAGATATTATTGATGCTGTAAAGTACTACCCTGAGGCGAGATCCACAGACGGAGAAGATACCGATATCGCCTCGGGCAAATATTATGGAATGGACTGGCGTATTGACAAAGACGGTCTACTGGAGGTTTGGGGCGAAAATCAATATCGGGATTATGCCTATAGTGACGATTGTTGGACGAAGTATGCCGATGAAATTGTAAGTGCAAGGGTGACTGCCACACAGGTAAAACACATGGGCGAGTGGTTTAATGATTGCACCAATTTGCAAAGCATAGATTTTACCGGATTTGATACCAGCCAAGTTACAAGTATGTATTCTTTGTTTAGCGGCTGCAGTTCATTGACCGATTTGGATTTAAGTAACTTTGATACCAGTAATGTTACGGATATGGGATGGATGTTTGGCGACTGCAGTTCGCTGGCCAGTTTGGATTTAAGTAATTTTGATACTGGTAATGTTACAGATATGTATTCCATGTTCAACGGCTGCAGTTCGCTGACCGATTTAGATTTAAGTAACTTTGATACCGGTAATGTTATAGATATGGGATGGATGTTTAGCGACTGCAGATCACTGACCGATTTGGATTTAAGCGATTTCAATACCAGTAATACTACAAATATGTGTAGCATGTTTGACCATTGCAGTTCGCTGACCGGCTTAGATTTAAGCAATTTTAATACCGGTTCGGTTACAAGTATGAATCGCATGTTTTACTACTGCAGTTCGCTGGCCAGTTTAGATTTAAGCAATTTTGATACCAGTTCAGTTACAGATATGTATTCCATGTTTGACGGCTGTCGTTTGATGACCAGCGTAGATTTAAGCAATTTTGATACCAGTTCGGTTACAAGCATGAACAGCATGTTTCGTGATTGTAGTTTGTTGGTCAGTTTAGATTTAAGCAGCTTTGATACCAGTAAGGTTAAGGATCTGAACCGCATGTTTTACCACTGCAATTCACTTATTTGGATTAAAACTCCAAGGAAATTGCGGTTCATAGTAGCCCTTCCTTCCGAAATGTATGACAGCCACGGGGAAAGCTATACCACCTTCCCAACAAAGCAGGAAGAATCCATCCAACTTTGGTGCAGTCTTGATTACATCCCATTTCCAGCAGGCACATGGTACGGAATAGATTGGAGTATAGACAATGATGGATTGCTGACTGTTTCGGGAGAATATCAAGAGGATGGGGGCTGTACTGGAAATTGGCGCAATTTTACAGGCAAAATTAAAAGTGTCAAAGTTATGGCCACCGGCGTAAAATCCACTCAAGATTGGTTTAGTGAGTGTGTCAATCTGCAAAGTGTAGACTTCACCGATTTTGATGCCAGTAATGTCACGAATATGGACGGTATGTTTTATCGTTGTCTTTCCTTGACCAGTCTGGATTTAAGCAATATGAATCTTGCCAGACTTGAGACTGCAGAAGATATGCTTAATTACTGCGACAGTTTGGAATGGATAAACACCCCTATTAACCTTGGGATTGACATCGCCCTTCCGTATATCATGATTGATGCTGGCGGAAATACATATTCCGCACTCCCCAGCGGGCAGGCTGTTTCTATGAAATTGACCAAACCGTCAGAAGGCGATGAACCAGATAACAAAGACATTGTCGCTTCGGGAAAGTATTACGGAATGAATTGGCAAATCGATAAGAATGGTTTACTGATAATCTCGGGGGAATATAGGGAAGATGACTATAGTGATGAAAATTGGTGTAATCATGCAGATAAATTTATATGCGCAAAAGTGGATGCCACAAATGTGAAGAACACTCGAAATTGGTTTAGTGAGTGTGTCAATCTGCAAAGTGTAGACTTCACCGATTTTGATGCCAGTAATGTCACGGATATGGACGGTATGTTTTATCGTTGTCTTTCCTTGACCAGTCTGGATTTAAGCAATATGAATCTTGCCAGACTTGAGACTGCAGAAGATATGCTTAATTACTGCGACAATTTGGAGTGTATGAATACCCCTATTAACCTCAAAATCAGCATTACACTTCCATTTCCCATGAGTGATGCAGACGGTAATGCTTATTTTGCACTCCCGCTGAACCAAGCTACTTCCCAAAAACTGACTTTTGAGGACGGCATTGCCATCTCTGTAATTCCTGCTCAGACTTATATTGGAAAGGCTATAAAGCCGGGCATAACCGTAAACTATGGAAAACGTACTTTGACTCCCGGTGTTGATTACACTGTTTCCTACAAAAATAACACCAACGCCGCGGCTGCTGACGCCGCCAAGGCTCCCACTGTTATTGTTAAAGGCAGAGGAAATTATACTGCCAGCATTACCGGGACTTTCGCTATCCTTGCCAAGCCTCTGACGGAGGCCAATACAGTTGTTGCCCCTATGGTATATACTGTTGACGGAAAGGTGAAAACCCCCACCCCTGTCGTTACTGTGGACGGTGTTAAGCTCAAAGCAGGAAAAGATTATATTGTGGAGTTCCCCGATACTGTTTCGGGTGCGTATCTGCAGCCTGGCCAGTACAATGTGGTTGTCAAGGGGACAGGCAACTATTCGGGAACAATTACTGCTGCCCTGGTTATTTGCGCAAAAGACCAAATACAAGCCTCCAAATTGAAAATCGGCAAGATCCCTGCCTGCTACTATACAGAAGGAACACCTGCCGTCCCTGTCCCGGCAGTGACCTATGCAGGAAAAAGCTTGACGGAGAACAAGGATTATGCAATCTCTTACCGTAACAATGATAAAGTTGGCAAAGCGACTCTGATAATCACAGGACTGGAAAACACGGATCCTCAGGGTGTCTATGTTCATGGCACAGTAGAGAAAACTTTCACCATCAAGGGCATCGCTCTCAGCAAAGCAAAGGTAAATTATGACAATACGGCTTCCTTCACAGGCAGCGAAATCTGTCCCCCTGTGACACTGACGTTGAATGGTATCACACTTCGTCCCAACAAGGACTATACTGTGTCCTACCGCAACAATATCAATGCGGGAAAAGCGACAATTACGCTTACTGGCTGTGGTGGTTACACGGGCACCGTGAAAAAAAATTTTACTATTCGCCCCGCGGAGGAACTAGCCGATAAGCTGGAGGTGAACTTTGTGGAAGGAACTGCTATAGCATCGTACAGTCAAAGCGGCGCAAAACCTGCAGTAACCGTGAAAATCAATGAAACGATTCTCCAGAGTGGCAGTGATTATACCGTAACCTACAAGAACAACAAAAAACTGGCTACCGCTGACGCCGCCAAAGCCCCCACTGTAGTCATTAAAGGTAAAGGCAATTACAGATTCTCAAAAAGCGTTCCCTTCTCCATCGTGGAGAAATCCTTGGACGAGGAGGATATTATGGTTTCTGCACCAGACGCATTCCTCGGCGCGAAGAGACGTCTCCTAACTGCTCCGACAGTGATGGATGGAAACGGCAAGAAGTTGAAAGCTGGCAGGGACTATATTATTGATGGCTATTATATAAACGAACAGCAATTTGATGGTCGAGGTGAGGTCTCCGTCAACACTTTCGTCACCGTAAAACTTCGGGGTACAGGATGTTATATAGGGGAAAGCGAAGCGACCTACCGCATTGCGGCCAGGGATATCTCAAAAACGAAAGTAGCAATCTCTTCAATCGAGTTTAGCGGTGGCGCAACCACTCTGACTGATAAGATGATTGAGGGGGAGCAGATAAAAGTAACCGATAAAGCCATTGGGCAGGAATTGATCTATGGCACGGACTATACCATCATTGCTTATAAGAACAATACCAAAAAGGGCAAGGCAACCCTAATCATTCAAGGAATCGGTGAGCGTTACGGCGGTACGAAAGCTGTGGAATTCAGTATTGCGGCAAAGAAGCTTAAAAAATAATATGAATGACTCAAGTTTCACATGTGAGCGCTATTACAAACTTGAGTAATATAATAGAAGTGAATATATGAGTATGTAAATGCTATGCGGGGTATCGGAATGAATATTGTTGATATGCATTGTGACACCATATCGGAGATTTTGAATCACAGAAGGCGGGGAGAGTCCTGCAAGCTCCGGGAAAATACACTTCATATAGATTTGGAGCGCATGAGAGGAAGCGGATATCTGCTCCAGAATTTTGCGCTGTTTGTGGATATAGGAGGACAGTCTTCGCCTTGGGACGAGGTCTGCGCCCTGTACGAGGTATATCGGGAAGAACTGGAGGCCAACGCGGATATTCTGGCGCCGGTGTATACCTTTGAGGATATCGAGAAAAACCGCGCTGCGGGGAAAATGTCCGCGCTGCTTACCGTGGAGGAGGGAGCGGTCTGTCAGGGGGAGCCGGAGAAGCTGGAGCGACTCTATGAGATGGGAGTGCGGATGATGACGCTCACCTGGAATTATCCGAATGAGCTGGGATATCCCAATCTGGACAGCCGGGTGGGAAAGAAGGTCTGGGCGCGCTGCAGGAGGCTGCGGGAGGATGGCTGCACTGAGGAGGAGCGGGCTGATATTCAGGCGGCTCTGGCGCGTTATCTCGGCACACCCGACACGGAGAGAGGACTCACTGAGCGGGGGCGGGAGTTCGTGCATCGTATGGAGCGGCTGGGCATGATCATCGATGTGTCTCATCTGTCCGACGCGGGATTTTATGATGTGCTGCGATACACGGAAAAGCCCTTTGTGGCCAGCCATTCCAATGCCAGAGAGATGTGTGGCTGTGTGCGGAACCTGACGGATGATATGATAAGGAAGCTGGCGGAGCGGGGCGGCTGCATGGGTCTTAATTTTTGTGCAGATTTTCTGGAGACGATGCCTGCCGGACAGGAGAATCCGGGCACGATTCAATCGGTAGTGCGCCATGCTAAGCATATCGTCAGAGTGGGCGGTATAGAGGTGTTGGGGCTTGGAAGTGATTTTGATGGCATCGACACCAACAGGGAGCTGTCCGGGGCGCAGAGCATGGAGCGGTTGTGGGATGCCTTGCATGAGGCAGGATTTACGGAGGGACAGCTGGATCAGATTTTTGGTGGAAATGTGTTACGGGTGTATCAGGAGGTTTTATGATGGATTTGACGAGCAGAATTTACAGAGTGAACCGGATTGACGGCGACTACGCCTATCTGCTGCAGGAGGATTTGGAGGACGCCGAGGAGAAATGTGTGGCAAGGGCTCTGCTTCCGGCGGAGATTGCGGAGGGCAGCAGGCTTTTGTATGAATGTCTGCAGTATGAGCTTCTGTGAACGGGAAAGATTTAGGGGCGGAGAAGGGCAGAAAGTTGGGTTTGGGCAATAAAAAATGGAAGCAAGGGGGATCGAATCCTTACGGAAGCTCTTAAAATCCAGTAAAATCAGGCATTCAGCGATTTATGTTTGACTAATGTTGAATACTTAATAGTGTGGTGTTCAAAAATACGCAAGAAAGGAGTATCTTACACATATGATAAGATATATAGATAAGTGCTTTATCAGTTGTAGAAATATGATTGATAGAGGGCTTATATGTGTGGCTTAACAAAGGATTGCATAAATCTCTATAACCAATTAAGCAGCGCGGTACAGGGGCATTCCAGTCACACAACACATCCCATTTTACTCCACGATTTTAACCTAAACACCGTAATTTGAAGCTGCAATTTCATAGAATGCTAAATCAAATAGCAAATATTAAAACAGCAAAACAGGAGGATTTTAAACAATGGCAGAAAACAAATATGGACACTTATTAGATAAATATATGGATGATAGCATATAGATTACAGAACAAAACAGGAACGTGAACAAGCAGAGAGCAGATGAATACAAACAGGTAAATAGAAGAAGACAGGAGCGCATTGAACGTGAAAAGCAAAATCTACAAGAATGTAGGGACAGGCATGAGACTTTTGTAAATGATTTTCTGAATAAAAAGGAAGCAGAACGGAAAGCGATTGAAAAGAAGAAAAAGAGGAAGCTGAAAGGGAAGATTATTATAAAGCAGTAGAAAGATTAGCCAATATTGATCCACACATAGCAGAGGTATATGTTCAAACATTTAATCATAAGTAATTGATAGGCATATCAGATGTAAAAGTCTGGTATGCCCTTTTTACGGATTTTTCAGAAAGGTTGATATATAGATGGCAAAATACTATAATTGTATTAAAATACAAAATAGGAGTGGGTGTTTATGTTATCAGAGGGAATAATAATCAGTGGATTAGTTGGTGGTGTTTTATCTAAAATAATTAATGATGGTACAGATTATTCTAAATCTACAATTAAAAAAGTATTAAATGATAAAAATAACCGAAATCTATCTACAAAAATATATCGTGTAATTGAGAGAGTACTTAATATTGTTACTCATAAAAAATATAAAGATTCGGTTATTTTATTTTAT